>URTP01000133.1 GCA_900550835.1 uncultured Collinsella sp.
GGCCTTTGGCATCGATCCGGCCTGCCTGCCGCAGGTGACCGACTCCGACGGTCTCTTTGGCACGACGGACCTGGACGGCTTTTTGCCCGCGCCCGTGCCGGTGCACGGCGTGCTGGGCGACAGCCATGCGGCCCTGTTTGCGCAGGGTTGCCACAGCCGCGGTATGGCCAAAGCGACCTATGGCACCGGCAGCTCGGTCATGATGAATGTCGGCAACGAGTTTGTCGCCAGCTCGCACGGGCTTTCGAGCTCGCTTGCGTGGCGTATGGATGGCGTGACCGAGTATGTGCTCGAGGGCAACGTGAGCTATGCCGGCGCCGTCAAGACCTGGCTGCGCGACGATTTGGAGCTCATCAACAATCCCGAGGAAGTCACCGACCTGTGCTACGCCGCCAATCCGGCGAGCCGCGTCTACTTTGTGCCGGCGTTCACTGGCCTGGGCGCGCCGCACTGGGCGAGCGATGCCGAGGGCTGCGTCTTTGGCATGACGCGCACCACGGGCCGTGCGGAGTTCGTAAAGGCCGCCGACGAGTCGATCGCCTATCAGATCTTCGACGTGATCGATGCGATGGTCGAGGATTCGGGCGCGGCACTGGCCGAGCTTCGTGTTGACGGCGGTCCCACGCGCGACGCGTACCTGATGCAGTTTGAGAGCGACCTGGTCGGCTCGCCCATCCGCATTGCGAGCAACGACGAGATGAGCGGTCTGGGTGCGGCTTGGGCCTGCGGCATTGCGCTGGGCATGTACACGCGCGATGTCGTTGACGTCTACGGCGCCCGCGGCATCGTGGAGCCTGCCATGCCTGCCGACGAGCGAGCCAAAAAGATCGCCGGCTGGCGTCACGCCGTCGACGCGACCATCGCCTACACTGCCTAGGCGGCTGCGCGGCGCCCGCAGGCTATTCCCGGGCAGCTCATTTGGGATGGGGCTTTTTTGACTGGTATGATTGGTGCGATCATTCGAACCAGCTAAAAGAGCCCCGTCCTAAATTGACTACCGAGAGGATCTGCCATGGAGCGCATCGCGAGTTTTTCCGTTGATCATCTGCTGCTTGAGCCCGGCGTGTATGTGAGCCGCATCGACCGCGATCCGGCGACCGGTGCCGCCGTCACCACCTTTGACCTGCGCCTGACCACGCCCAACAAGGAGCCAGTTATGAACACGGCGGAGTGCCACACCATCGAGCATCTGGGTGCCACGTTCCTCCGCAATCATGCCGAGTGGTCGAGCCGCATTGTCTACTTTGGCCCCATGGGCTGCCGCACGGGCTTTTACCTGGTTGTCTTTGGTGAGCTGACGAGCGAGGAGATCTTGCCGCTCGTGCGCGAGCTGTTCGAGTTTGTTGCTGGTTTTGAGGGCGATATCCCCGGCGCCGCTCCCGAGGAGTGCGGTAACTATCTGGACCAGAACCTCCCCATGGCAAACTGGCTCGCGCGCCGCTATCTCGACCGCGACCTGGCCAATATCGACGAGAAGCACCTGCACTACCAGCAGGCGTAAGGGCTTTATCGCCCAAAGCGCGCGCATTGGGCGCCTTCGCTTATGCGGGGGCGCCTTTTTGTTGAGTGGTCGGGACGAGCGTTCAAAATCGCTCATGTTTGTTCTAGAATGTTCGTATAGTCACATTTACGAACAGGAGCGAACATGCACATCTATTCTGTCAACGATCCCGAGTTCAAATCCTATGGCAACGTTTGGGATGACGTTCCGTCCGAGCTCACGTCGCTCGTGCTCGAGGCGCTCTCTGCCACGCCCATCCCCGAAGGCAGCAAGTACGTAGCAAGCGCGCCGGAGCTCGAGAGCGTCAAGGGTGCCGATAAACTGGGCTTTCTCATGTTTGGCGGCCGCCCCTTCCAGCTCGGCTGGTGCAACGGCCACAACACACAGCTCAACTGCCTGGAGTATCACCGCGCCAGCGAGTTTAACCTGGGCGCTCGCGACTTTATCCTGCTCGTGGCGCATCGCTGGGAGATCGAGGACGGCAAGCTCGACACCGCGTGCGTCAAGGCGTTCCGCGTGCCGGCGGGTACGGTCGTCGAAGTCTTCAACACCACGCTCCACTACACGCCCTGCATGGTCGACGACGGCGGCTTCCAGGTGATGGTGGCGCTGCCGGCGGGCACCAATGGCCCGCGCCCCGAGGCCGCAGCCGACATGCCTGCCGCCGGTGACAGCTACTGCTACTGGAAGGCCGACAAGTGGGTTCTCTGCCACGCAGATAGTCCCAAGGCTGCCGAGGGCGGCTACGTGGGCCTCGTCGGCAAGAACCTCGACATCGCCTGTGACTAGCATCTTCCGTCTCGATTTGTAACATCTAGCGGGCTAAATCGTCTCTACCTGTTACAGATTTAGACAAACTGCGGGGGCTGCCCGAAAATCTCGATCTGTAACACCAAGCCCGGTTTTGGCTGCCTACCTGTTACAGATCGAGACAAACCGCCCCAAACCACCACAAAGGTGCCTGTCCCCTTTGTGGTGGTTTGGGGCGGCTGCCGGGGCGCCGTGTGCGAAAAGAAGTGTCGGCCTGCGTCGCTGTCGTTGAGCGAGGTCCTATTTGCGGGGATACTGAAGCTACGACAAACAGCGTGTGAAAGGATCGATGTATGGCTTTCCGTAAAGACTTCCTGTGGGGCGGCGCGACGGCTGCCAACCAGTGCGAGGGCGCCTACGACGTGGACGGCCGCGGCCTGGCCAACGTGGATGTGGCCCCGCACGGCCCCGAGCGCTTCGCGGTGGTCTCCGGCCAGCGCAAGATGCTCGACTTTGAGGACGGCTATTGCTACCCCGCGCAGACCGGCATCGATTTCTACCACCGCTACAAGGAGGACATCGCCCTCTTTGCCGAGATGGGCTTTAAGACCTTCCGCATGAGCTTGGCCTGGACCCGCATCTTCCCCAATGGTGACGAGACCGAGCCCAACGAGGCCGGCCTGGCCTTTTACGAGGACGTGTTCCGCGAGTGCCAGGCGCACGGCATCGAGCCGCTCGTGACCATCACGCACTTCGACTGCCCGATCCATCTCATCAAGGAGTACGGCGGCTGGCGCAACCGCAAACTCATCGACTTCTACAAGAACCTCGCGACCACGATCTTCACTCGCTACAAGGGCCTGGTGAAGTACTGGCTCACCTTCAACGAGATCAACATGATCCTGCACCTGCCGTTTATGGGTGCCGGCCTGGTTTTTGAAGAGGGCGAGAACAAGGAGGCCGTCGAGTACCTGGCCGCCCACAACGAGCTCGTCGCCAGCGCTTGGGCAACCAAGATCGCCCACGAGATCGACCCCGAGGTCAAGATCGGCTGCATGCTCGCGGCGGGTAGCTACTACCCCTACAGCTGCCGTCCGGGCGATGTGCGCCAGGCGCAGCTCGACAACCAGGACAACTACTTCTTTGTCGACGTCCAGAGCCGCGGCTACTACCCGGCTTATGCCGTCAAGAAGCTCGAGCGTCTGGGCATCGACGTCGGCATGACTGACGAGGACCGCGAGATCCTGGCCGAAAACACCGTCGACTTCATCAGCTTTAGCTATTACAGCACCCGTTGTTCCGCCGGTGCCGATAACCCTGATGTCGAGCGCACCCAGGGCAACGCCTTCGCCGGCGCCAAGAACCCCTACCTGCAGGAGAGCCAGTGGGGCTGGGCCATCGATCCGCTGGGCTTCCGCATCACCCTCAACGACCTGTACGACCGCTATCAGAAGCCGCTGTTTGTGGTCGAGAACGGTCTGGGCGCCAAGGATGTTGTCGAGGAGGATGGCTCCATCAACGACGACTACCGTATCGACTACCTGCGCCAGCACATCGCCGCGATGCGCGATGCAGTGACCGAGGATGGCATTGACCTGCTGGGCTACACCACCTGGGGCCCGATCGACCTGGTGAGCGCCGGCACGGGCGAGATGTCCAAGCGCTACGGCTTTATCTACGTCGACCGCGACGACGCGGGCAACGGCACCCTCAAGCGTTCCAAGAAGAAGAGCTTTGACTGGTACAAGCACGTCATTGAAACGAATGGTGAGGATCTGTCCTAAGGAAGCCGAGACACTCAACTTCAGAGTTTCCTAACCAAAACGCCCGGCGAGCAGTTAATGCCCGCCGGGCGTTTTGTTAAAAGAAGTGAAAGCACTCATTGGGGACGTACTTAAATGACCAGTCAAACAAGAACGTCCCCAACGACTACTCATTTAAGTCTGTCCCCAATGAGTGCCCCAAAGTGAGAGTGGATAATCTGCCGTTTTTGGCCTGTTTGGGGGCTCAAAGTGGGAGATTATCCACTCTCGTCATTTGGCCGGCACTTGGGGGCACTTCTTGTTGAGTGTGAGCGCCGTCGCTGCTACGCGACGGTGATGGCGACCTGGGCGTAGCGGGTGCAGGGGCGCTCGGCGCGCGTCTGTACGGTGAGGGTGAGAACGAAGCGGTCACCGGGGTGCGCGTCGGCGGGCACGATGAAAGCGGTGTCTACCGTGCATTCTTGCCACATCGACAGATCCTGGACGCCTGCATAGCTCGATGGGTCTACGGCCACATCCCAATGTGCATCGAAGCCCTTGTCGTCGGGGTCGACGATGGTCGCTGTAAGGTCGACGCGCTCGCCGGCTGTGGCGCTGCGGTCGGCCGTGACCTCGACAACATGTGCCGGATGCGAACAGGCTGCCGGATCATGGGCACACCATTGCGCGCGGGCGGCAAAGTCTTCCTGATAGGCACGCAGGTAGGGATTGAGATTGTCGTCTGCGGGCGTGCCGATGGAGGCAAAACCGGCGGGCGCGTTCGCATCGGGATGCCCATCAAAAAACATGCGTCCCAGCAGCGTATCGAAGCCGCGGTCGTCGATACCGCGCAGGCCAAACGGCAGCAGCGGAATATAGGTCATGCTGTCGCCTTCGGCCATAAAATCGCCGCGCTCAAACTGCACCGCGGGCATGCCTTCCAGGCCCCAATCCAGACGGGCATGCTTGCCAAACTGAAAGCGCTCAGGCTCGTTTTCGTAGACCTTACCATCGCCATAGAGCATATAGCGTGCCATGAGGGGTCCGTTGCCCTGCGTGAGATTCCGCTCAGGCCAAGGAGCCTTAAACAGCGGCAGCGTATCGGGCTGAGCTGTTTTGGCGTCGAAATAGTTGCCATACATATAGGGCGTACGCCAAAAGATGAGCTCGGGAAAGAGCTCACGTCCATGGTCGAGCCACGAGTTGTCCTGCCCCACGCCATCGGCAACGCCCATCACGCGCACCTTCTGATAGACCCGCTGCTGCACGGCGGGCCACTCGGGCGTGGCACGATAACGTTCGGCAATACTCATGAGGGCACGAACGATTGTATTCATACCGCCCCAGCTGAGCAGCCACAGCGTGTGCGGGTCGTCGTCCATGATGGCGTCGGCGATGACGCGCGAACCGGGCGTTTCCTCGCGCACATCGCCCTCGAAGGCAACGTTTCCCACAAACGTG
>URTP01000134.1 GCA_900550835.1 uncultured Collinsella sp.
GCGCGGCGCCAACGGCGTCATCCTCATCAACACGAAAAACGGCCGCAACTCGGAGAAGATGAACGTCTCGGTCCGTCTGGAAAACACCTTCTCGATGCCCACGATGGTACAGCAGGTGGCCGACGGCGTGACCTACATGCAGCTCTACAACGAGGCCGTCTTCAACACCGCCAAGGAGACCGGAACGCTCCACGCCTACCAGCCGTTCTACTCGGCCGACAAGATCAACGGCACGAAGGCGGGGCTCAACAAGTACCTCTATCCGAACAACGACTGGTACGACCTGATGTTCAAGGATTTCTCGGTCAACCAGAACCTCAACCTCAACATCCGCGGCGGCGGCCGTAAGGTCAGCTACTTCCTCAACGCAGCGGTCTCGAACGAAAACGGCATCATCGCCGACATCGAGCAGAACCCCTACGACGTGAAGATGAACCACCAGAAATACATCTTCCAGAGCAACGTCAGCGCCAACATCACCAAGACGACGGTCGTCGGCATCAAGGTCAACGCCCAGCTGGAGTACAACACCCGTCCGATCGAGGACATCGGCAACCTGTTCTACTACTCGATGCGCGCCAATCCGGTACGTTTCCCGGCCACGCTCCCGGCCGAGGAGGGCGACACGTTCGTGCGCTACGGCAACAACGCCTCGTGGGACACCGGCGCCACCGACCTCAACCCGCTGGCCAAGCTGTCCCGCGGCTACGGCAAGCGCTACTACTCCTACATGACGACGGCCTTCACGCTGGACCAGAACCTGGATTTCTTCACCAAGGGCTTGAGCGCCAACCTCACGGCGTCATTCTACAACTACACCTATTCGGCGACCTACCGCACGGCAACCCCCTATTATTTCAAGGTCGAGGACGGCAGTTCGCTCAACCCCGACGGCACGGCCAATCTCATCGGCCTCGAGCAGCGTTCCGTCCACCATGAGACGACGGACGCCGGCGTCGAGCAGCTGTGGTACCTGGGGCGTAAGGTCGATGGGGTAGGCGTCGTACAGGCGTGAGCGGCCGTGGATGTCGGTGCGCACCGGCATGACCTTGCCGTCGATATTCTTGAGCGACAGCTTGCGGGCGCGCAGGCGGCAGTTGGCACAATCGTGGATGCAGCCGTTGGCAACCTGCAGAATGCAATGCTCGCTTGTCATGACGCGCGGGCGGCCAAAGACGGTGATGCCCAGAGCCGCCAGTTCCCGGCTGAGGTACTGGGCGTTGGTGTTGAGGAGACGATCTCGTCGAGCGTGATCTCGGGCGAGAGCCAAAACGCGCCGGCTCCGCGCTCGGCAAGTGCCTCCATGCAAGGCGTGTTGTGCACAGGCAGGCAAGAGCGAATCTCGGCCGTGGCGCCGGCACGCGCGGCTACGGCGAGCTCGGAGATATTGCCGACGGCGACGGTGGCTCCGGCATTGATCCAGGGATCGACGCGGACGTGGTCAACGGCGCGGCAGACCTCATCGAGCACGGGTACGATGCCCTGCTCAAACGTATCGGCGGGGGAGAGCTTGGCCGCATCGAGCGCGTCGGTGGTCATGTAGATGCGCGTTGCACCCTCCGCCCGCGCTGCCTCGGCGGCCTCGAGCGAGGTGACGGTGGCGCAGATCTGCGGCTCGTCGCGGTAGTGCTCGGGCGCGGGGCGGGAATCACTGGTGACAATCGCCGGCAGCTCGAGCGTTTTCGCGCGCTCCGCGTACGGCGCCAGAATGGCCTCTTCCAGCGCCTTGCAAGCGGCGGCGCGCACCTTATGTACGGCGGAGAAACCCATGCCACAGCCCTCATCGAGCGCCACCTCAAAGCTCGCAGCCTCAAAGGGAGAGGAACCCATGCGGCCGACGTGCTCAACCAGATCGGACGCCTCGACCGCACGGGTCTTGGCGGCTTCGACGGTAAAGCCCGTGGCCGTGGCCGTAAGCGAAGGGTCGTCGCAGCAGGTGAGCGTAACGGTAAACGGCTCGCCCAGACGCGCCACGACGGACACATCAACAGCTCGGCGGCGCAGCACATCGCGCTTGAGCGCGGCGTCGGCGGCGTCGATGGCACGCTGACTGCGAATCACGCGGACGCGGCAGCCCTCGGGCATGCTGCGGGGTACGCGACATTCGATGACTTCACCGGCTGCGGCATCATCGGCGGCAATGGTGGTCAGGAACTGGTCAAACTCGTTATCGTGGCGAAGCTCCAGCAGGTCGCCCTTGCCCACGGGCTCAAACAGCTCAATACGGGCGATGGCGGCGCGGCGACGGCGGTCGTCGGGCTTGAGGCCGCGCACATCGCGGTTGGCCGGGCGGCTGCCCAGCACCGTGCCCACGATCTGGCCGCGGTTGTTGGAACGCTCATAGCTCATCATCTCGTCGCCCGAGGTGCCGTCCTGATAGGCGTGCGTAAAGTCGCGGTTAAAGCAGCGCTTGAGCTGGCGCTGGCGGGCGGCTTTCTCGTCCTTGGCAACGGTGGTTCCGGCCAGCATGTCATCAATCTGATGACGATACACGTCGACGATGGAATACACGTAATCGGGCGCCTTCATGCGGCCCTCGAGCTTGAGCGATGCGGCGCCGGCGTCATACAGACGGCGAACAAGCTGCGAAGTGTTGGTGTCGCGCGGGCACAGCGCGCGCTCGCGACCGGCGGGGGAGAGCGTGCGGCCGTTCTCGTCGATTAGCTCGTAGGGCAGGCGGCAGGGCTGGGCGCACATGCCGCGGTTGGCCGAGCGGCCCGCCATGGCAAAGCTCGACAGCAGGCACAGACCCGAGTAGCAAAAGCAGATGGCACCGTGGCTAAAGACCTCGAGGTCGACATCGGGCGCGGCGTCGTGGATGGCGGCGATCTCGTCGATGGAAAGCTCGCGCGAGAGGGTCACGCGGTCGGCGCCCTGCTCGCGGCACCAGATGGTTCCGCGGTCGTCATGGATGTTCGCCTGGGTCGAGATATGCGTCTCGATGCCGGGCATCGTGCGCTTGACCTCAAAGAACAGACCCCAGTCCTGGATGATGAAGGCATCGGCGCCCAGCGTGGAGCAGCGATGGATGAGTTGCAACGCATCGGCCATCTCGGACTGCTTGATGACGATGTTGACCGTGACGTAGACGCGCGAGCCGGCCAGGTGTGCAGCGCGGCAGGCCTGCTCAAAGGCCTTGTCGGTAAAGTTCGTTGCCTTGCGGCGGGCGTTGAAGCTGCCCATGCCACAGTAGATGGCGTCTGCTCCGGCAGCGAGTGCGGCGGCGAAGGGCTCCGGGCCTCCGGCGGGGGCCAAGAGCTCGGGTCTACGGTTGGTGGTTCGACTGGCGGTTGCGGTCATATCCTGCCTTTCAAAATGCTCAGATACTCAAAAGTATAGTGGTGCCATCGCGGCAGGCGATGCCCGTGCTCTAAGCGGGATAAAGTCTTCAGCAGCTTGGACTGGCTGCTTCACATGAGAACCGTTCAGCGGTCCGGGGAAACCGTTGGGCGATAAAATATTCTCGAAGGCTGATAATTATCTTGCATCGGGCAAACTCATCCCCTACTATCCCAATCAAGCGCGGTGTTCAGACCGAACTGTGCCTCCCGGTGTGAACGCCGCGCTCCCGTTCCCTTTTACTTGTAAGGAGAAAAACATGAGCAAGACCGTCGTGTCTTCCGATAACGCACCCGCAGCCATCGGCCCGTATTCCCCCGGTATCCAGACTGGCAACATGGTGTTCCTGTCCGGCCAGCTGGGCATCGATCCCGCGACCGGCAAGCTGCCCGAGGGTGTCGAGGCCCAGGCCAAGCAGTCCCTCGCCAACGTCGAGGCTCTGCTGACCGCTGCCGGCGCCACGTTTGCCGATGTCGTCAAGACCACGGTCTACCTGGCCGACATTGCCGACTTCGCCGCCGTGAACGAGATCTACGCCTCCAAGTTCGAGGCCCCGTTCCCCGCGCGCAGCGCTTTCCAGGTTGCCGCTCTTCCGGCTGGCGGTCTGGTCGAGATCGAGGTCGTCGCCGCTCTCTAAGGCGTTGACCACAACTAAACATGACATGCAAAAAGACCCTGCAGCGCGTGCGAGCTGCAGGGTCTTTTGTCAGGTGACGAATCGCTTGTGGAGCCGCGCTCCATTTTGCTCGTTAGCCCTCCTTGCGGACTTTTTGCAGGTAGCGGTACACGCTGGGCTCCGAGATGCCCAGCGCGGTGGCGGCGCAGGCCACGGCGCCCTTGAGCATGAACACCCCGTTGCCGTTGAGGTGGCGAATGGCGTCCACGCGGTCGCTCTGACCAAGCGACGCTACATCCAGCCCGCGCGCGCTCAGCAACTCGGCAATGCTGCGGTCGATGAGCTCCTGGGTGGACTCCGAAAGGCTTTCGACCTCGATAGGGGCGGGCTCCGTGCGCGTCGGCGCTGCGTCGAAGCACGCCATGAGCTGCTGCGCCATGGCGTTGATGGAGCGTACGGTCGAGAGGTCGGTGTTAACGCAGAGCATACCGACGATCTCGTCATTCTCGCGGATAAAGTACGTCGCTGACTCCAACGTCTTGCCACCGGCACCGCGCCCCTCGTAGCCCGTGATAAACGGCAGGTCGCGATACTTAGGGTCGTGCATGATCTTGAGTGCCAGATCGGTGGCGGGGCCGCCGACCTTGCGGCCGCTCACGATGCCGTT
Organism: uncultured Collinsella sp.; assembly: GCA_900550835.1. Taxonomy (GTDB): domain Bacteria; phylum Actinomycetota; class Coriobacteriia; order Coriobacteriales; family Coriobacteriaceae; genus Collinsella. The sequence continues at coordinate 4,623 of URTP01000134.1, forward strand.
GCGAATATCGACGATGGCGTGGTCGGGATCCGAGAAATCGTGCAGCACGATTTCGCTGTTTTTGCCGAGTATCTGCTCCAGAAAATCGACCATCGGCAAAAAGCGGCGTACGGTCTCGTTCACGGGCAACTCCTTTGGATGAAATCGGAAATGTTCATAACAATTTTTTCTCATGGTAACACGCTGCTCATCATCTCGTATATCCGCAGGTACATGACGTAATGCAGACGAACGGTATGATTTTGGCGGTAAACGGTTGACCAAAAGAAAAGTTAGATGTTATTTTGACCAGACACTTTCCTGACCTGCGGAAATTCATTATCTCAGCTGAAGAACAGTCTGATAACAAAAAATTATTATTGAGAATGAGAATCATCTTTAATACGATATGCAACGAAGGCACAACCTCAACCCCGCACTGCGTCACAATAGAGCGTTAGATGCGAAAACAACTATTTCGAGGATTGGTGGTCAAATGACCCAGGAGACGGTTACGAACGGCACTGAAGCCCTGTTCACTCGCGAAGGCATGCCTCCCGTTAAGGAAATGATCCCGTGTGCCCTTCAGCACGTACTGGCATCGTTTGCCGGCATCATTACCCCGGCGGTCATCATGGCCGGCGTCTACGGCTTTAATAGCCAGCAGAGCACCGACATCATCCAGGTCGCGCTCATTCTTTCGGCGATCGATACGGCCCTTCAGGCCTTCGCTCCCTTCCGTCGCATCGGCGGCGGCCTGCCCATC
>URTP01000135.1 GCA_900550835.1 uncultured Collinsella sp.
GGAGCGGTATCGGTGGTCAGCGGTCCGAGGGTGTAGAACGGGGCGTTGTGGCACAGGCGCTTCTGCAGTTTCATGTTGGCGGCGATCTCGTCGAGCGCCATGTGACCCGGGCCCTCGACCATGACTTGGACGCCGGCGGCCCAAGCGCGCTTGCACAGCTTGCCCAGCTCGATCATCTCGGCGGTCTCGGTGGCGTCGTTGGAGTCGTAGAGGCAGCCCGGGCGGCAGGAGTCGCCGAGCGAAATCGTCACGTCGTACTCGTGGCAAATCTCGAGCAGCTCGTCAAAGTACTCGTAGAAGGGGTTTTCGTTGCCGGTGACCTCCATCCAGCCAAACAGCAGCGAGCCGCCGCGGCTCACGATGTTCATCAAGCGGCCGGTCTCCTTAAAGGTCTTGGTGACCGACTTGTTGATGCCGCAGTGGATGGTCATAAAGTCCACGCCGTCCTCGGCGTGCGCGCGCACGACCTCGAACAGGTCATCCTTGGTAAGCTTGACCAGCGGCTTTTCCATGTAGCCGATGGCGTCGTACATGGGGACGGTGCCCACCATGAGCGGCGTCTCGTCGATGAGCTGCTGGCGGAACTGGCGCGTCTTGCCCGAGTTGGAAAGGTCCATGATGGCGTCGGCGCCAAAGTCCTCGGCGATCTTGACCTTCTTCCATTCCTCGGCGGCATCGGCTTTATCGCCCGAGATGCCCAGGTTGACGTTGACCTTAGTAGACAGGCCCTCGCCGACACCAAAGGCGCGCATGCCTTTTTTGATGTGCACGATGTTGGCGGGAATGGCGATGCGGCCGTCGGCCACGCGCTCGCGGATGTACTCGGGGTCGCGATGCTCGCGCTCGGCGACTTCCTTCATCTGCGGCGTGATCTGCCCGGCGCGGGCGAAGTCGATTTGCGTGACGAGCTTGGGCTCGGTCTGTGTGCTCATTGGCACGGCTCCCTTCGTTGGCATTACCCATATCAGGTTTGCGGGTCAGGGCGGGCGCGCCCAGTCTCAGCCTGCCGTCCTGTCCTGCAAGCTCCCCGTTTATGTAATGGGCTCAAGTATAGCTCGAATGGGTACGATTGGCCTAACGAGCGTGCCTGTGGGGAGGCGAACATGGAAGACAAGCATCTATATCGAGAGACGCAATGGGATGTATCGGCCGAGGAAAGCCGTGCGCACCATGGCCTTGTCGCGATTGGTTTTGCGGTGCTTGCCGTGCTGGTGATTGCCTTTTGTATCTGGACGTTTGGCGGTCACGGCGGCGCTGCATGGGAGTTCGAGGCTGATGATAGCCTACCGATAATGACGGTGAAGGTCGCGGGTGGCAATACCGTTGCCGCGCCGGGCGACTATTGGTATCCGCGCGATGGATTTGTCCAGCTGCAGCTGAGCGGCGGTTCCATTCCTGGTGAAGAGATCGAGCGCGTGACCTTCGATGCGTCGCTTAAGACGCTGTCGGTCGAGCTCAAAGATCAAGGGGATGTGCCCACGACGATGGATATCGCGCTGACGGAATGGCGCTTGGAGCCCCCATCGGGTGTTGCGGTGTCCGAGGTAGAGCACGTTAAGATTACCTACCAAGATGGCTCGACAAACGAAGTTGCCAAAGCCGACGGCTTGGCGGAATAGACGCCGTGCCTAGGCAGCACATTCAAAAGTAGCGGTGGTCCTACAAGGTCTGTTCGTTCAGGAAGACCAAAGTGTTCTTATTTGAAAGCTCGGGAAAGTGACGATAACCAACATCAAACGCGGTGAGCCCGCTTACATCCTCGAGCTTGTTTTCTGCCATCCAGCGCACCATGGAACCACGTGCCTTTTTGCTGGCGGTCGAGCGCTGGATGGGCTTGCCGTTGCGGATGCCTTCGCCAAAGAGGCACGTGACGACCGTGGCGTCGCCCGCGAGATGGGGCAGAACGGCTTTGGCGTACTCTACGCTGGCGAGGTTGACGATCGTGGTGTTTGAGCCTGCCGGGGCGATAGCCCGCGCAAGCTTGTCGCTCCAAAACGCATAGAGGTCTCGGGCATCGTCAACGGCGAGCTTCGCGCCCATTTCCAGCCGATATGGTTCGACGGCATGAAAGGGGCGAACGCACCCGTAAAGGCCCGAGAGGATCCACAGATGGTCTTGCAGCCATGCGAGCTGCGCGGAATCCATCACCTCGGGCGCCATGCTCTGGTATTGAATGCCGTGATAGGACATGACGGCAGGGGAGAGGTGACGGGCGAGTGCGGGATTGTCGAGATCGCCGTTTTTCAGGATGGGCCCAAACTCATGCAGGGTGTTGAGGCAAGGCCCCAGCAGTTTGTCACTCACGTTCCATAGCGCCTGCAGACCTCCGCTGCCTTCATTCCGCTCGATATCTAGCAGTGCGCGGTGGAGGCGAGCCGTCTCGTGCGCAAAAGGTGGAATGCCCAGGACTTCAAAAGCATCTTGGGCCGCGCGCATCTGCTTGGCGGGCGAAATGATGACCTGCGGCATGGACTCTCCTTTGCAAAAAAGAAAGTTGCGGTGAAATACGGCCCGTTTGGGCCGTTTATGGGCCAGTTTAGTCCGTATTTCACCGCAACGGATGAAGGGTCGGTTAGGCGCGCTCGATGAAGGCCTTGTAGCCGCGATAGGCCTCGTAGATATCGGCCTTGTTGGCGACCTCCCACAGGGCGTGCATGGACAGGACGGCAACGCCGGAGTCGATGACGTTCATGCCATACTCGGCCATGATGTAGGCGATGGTGCCGCCGCCACCCGCGTTGACGCGGCCGAGCTCGCAGGTCTGGAAGTCCACGCCTGCCTCGTCCATGATGTCGCGGATGAGGGCCACATACTCGGCGTCGGCGTCGTTGGAGCCGCCCTTGCCACGGCTGCCCGTGTATTTGTTAAAGCACAGGCCGCGACCCATAAAGGCGGCGTTCTTGGTCTCGAACTTGCCGGCGTAGCCCGGGGCAAAGCCGGCGGACACGTCAGAGGAGAGCATGCGGCTGCGGGCGAGTGCGCGGCGCAGGGCCAGCGGGCTGCTCTCGCCGGCGAGCGTCATGATCTCGGCGACGGTGTTCTCGAAGAAACGGCTCGTCATGCCGGTGGCGCCCACGGAGCCGATCTCCTCCTTGTCGACGATGAGCGTGATACTCGTACGCTCGACGTCTGCCACGTTGATCTGGGCGAGCATGGAGGGGTAAGCGCAGACGCGGTCGTCGTGGCCATAGCCCAAGATCATGGAGCGGTCGAGACCCATGTCGCGGGCGGGGCCGGCGGGCACGACCTCGATCTCGGCAGAGAGGAAGTCCTCCTCCTCGACGTCGTACTGTTCCTTGAGGATGTCCAGGAACATCTGTTTGACGGGCTCCTTGGGGGCGTCCTTGTCGTCCTCGTCAAACTTGACGGGGCGGCCGCCCACGATCACGTCGAGGATCTCGGCGTCGACGGCGTCCTTGGCGGGCTTGGACATCTGCTCGCTCGAGAGGTGGATCAGCAGGTCGGAGATGGTAAAGACCGGGTCGTCCGCCTTGTCGCCGATGTTGATGTCGACGGTGGTGCCGTCCTTTTTGCAGATGACGCCCACAAGCGCGAGCGGGGAGGCTACCCAGTGGTAGCTCTTGACGCCGCCGTAGTAGTGCGTGTCGAGGTAGGCCATGTCGCCGGCCTCGAAGGCGGGATTCTGCTTGAGGTCCAGGCGCGGCGAGTCCACGTGGGCACCCAGGATGTTAAAGCCCTGCTCGAGCGGGGCGGTACCCAGGTTGACGAGCATGAGGTCTTTGCCGTGGTTGGCGGCGTACACCTTGTCGCCGGCCTTGAGCGCGCGGCCCTCGGCGATCACGGTCTCCAGGTTGACGTAGCCCGCCTCCTCGGCCATCTTGATACCGGTCTTGACGCACAGACGCTCGGTCTTATTCTCGCTCAAAAACTGCTTATAGCCGCGGCAAAGCTCCTCGAGCTCCTCGACTTGCTGTGGCGTGTACTTTTTCCATGCGCAGGGACGCTCCATGACGCAGGCTCCTTTCGGATCGATCGTGCTGGTTGATGTACCGTGAGCCATCGTATCACGCGCGGGCTCACGGTGGCGGGGGAGCTTGATGTGCGGTGGCCGCGGGGCAGGGAGCGTGTAAACTGGTGTGAGCAAACCGTGCCCAGCCCAAAGCGAGGTATTCAATATGTCTGACAAGCGCCGCACTTTTGCCGTTATCGACGGCAACTCGCTCATGCACCGCGCCTTCCACGCCGTGCCGCCGACCATGAACGCGCCGGACGGTCGCCCCACCAACGCGATCTTTGGCTTTCTGAACATGTTTCTTAAGATGATCGATGCCTTTAACCCCGACGGTGTGGTCGTGGCGTTTGACAAGGGCAAACCGCGCGTGCGCATGGAGATGCTGCCGCAGTATAAGGCGCAACGCCCGCCCATGGACCCCGACTTGCACGCGCAGTTCCCCATGATTAAGGAGCTGCTCGCCGCGCTCAACGTGCCGATTTTGCAGTCCGAGGGCTGGGAAGGCGACGATATCCTGGGCACCATGGCGCGCCTGGGCGAGGAGGCCGGCTGCGACATGCTGCTGGTGACCGGCGACCGCGACATGTATCAGCTCGTGACCGAGCACGTCAACGTGGTCTCGACCCGCAAAGGCCTGTCCGACGTGGCGATTATGACGCCCGAGAGCGTGGACGACCTGTATCACGGCATTACACCGGCGCTCGTGCCCGATTTTTACGGCCTGAAGGGCGATACGTCCGACAACATTCCCGGCGTACCGGGCATCGGCCCCAAAAAGGCGAGTGCGCTCATCGCGCAGTACGGCAGCCTTGACGAGGTCATCGCGCATGCTGACGAGGTCAAGGGCAAGATGGGAGAAAACCTGCGCGCACACATCGACGACGCGCTGCTGAGCCGTAAGGTGGCGACCATCCGCACCGATGCACCCGTTGAGCTCGATTTTGAGGCGACGTCCTTCCCGGCGTTTTCCGCCGATGAGGTTTCCGCGGCGCTGGGCACGCTTGGTATCACCGCCATGCAGAACCGTTTCTTGGCGCTGATCGGCGGCGAGGGCGGGGCAGCTGCCCGCACGTTTTGCGCGCAGCCGCCGGCGATGCTGGCGCGCTTGGTGCCGTTGCGGCTGAGGTCTCCCGCGTGATTGATGCCGGCGAGTGGGTCGCCGCCGTGGTGGACGATGACAAGGAAGAGGGCGCGCTCTTTGGGCTGACGCGCACGCTGTGGTTGGCGACGTCCAAGGGCCTGTTTGCGCTCGAGGAGGGCGACAGCGGTGCGGCGGCTGAGGTTGAGGGCTTCAACTTCGCCCACGGCGTGATTGCCGGCGTGCTCGCGCGTCTGTTTATGGAAGGCCGTGTGGCG
>URTP01000136.1 GCA_900550835.1 uncultured Collinsella sp.
AGGACGCCGAGCCGTTGGCGCAGTCGAGACCGATCTTGACGCCCTGTAGCGAAAAATTCGAACTCGCAATGAGCGAGGCGATATAGCGGTTGCGCCCCTGCATGTAGTCCACCGTGGCGCCGATGTGGTTGCCCGTGGCCAGCGGCACCTCGCTCTTGCCATCGATGTAGTCCTCGATGAGCTCCAGTACGTCCTCGTCCATCTTAAAACCGTCGCTGTTGACGAGCTTAATGCCGTTATCGCAAAACGGGTTGTGGCTCGCGCTGATCATGATGCCGCAATCGAAGCAGCCTTCCACGGTCTGATGCGCTACGCCCGGCGTGGGGATCACGTGCAGCATATAGGCGTCCGCACCGCTCGCGACCAGGCCACTCACCAGCGCCGCCTCGAACATATAACTCGAGCGACGCGTGTCCTTACCCACGATGACGCGCGCCTTGCGCTCGCGGTTGGCGCCGTAATACCAGCCCACAAAACGGCCAATCTTATAAGCGTGCTCTACCGTCAGCCCAACATTGGCCTCACCGCGAAAGCCGTCGGTGCCAAAGTACTTCATGCGCTCTCCTTACAAAATAGGGGCGAACAGATTGCCTGTCCGCCCCAAAATGGTACTCGATTATCTGCGCTACCAGAAAAACCCTACGCCGACGCGCTGTCGCGAGCCGCCTGGCATGTAGGAGTCTGACGCAGCGTAAGCGGCTTGTCCCCCGCCTCGGCTGACGTGGTCAGCGTATATGTGATCGTCGTCGTCTCGCCAGCATGCAGGTCAACGGTGCCCGAATAGAAGGGGATTCCATGCCACGTAGCGGCGCCAAGACCAAACTGGGTGCCCTCGACGGTCAGATCAGTAATGTTGCCGCCCGTCGGGGCAAACAACGAGACATTCAGACGCTCGTCGTCGCGCGCGGCATCGGGCGCGCTCGCCGCGACGTAGTCGGGCAGCTTGCCGGCCTCCTCCTGCGTCATGATGTTCGTCAGGGTAACGGCGATGCGATACGAGCATGTGCCGTCACCGTTCTTGATGCCCTGGCCAATCTGCGTATCGGCATTCAGGTACCAGTCGAGCTTGGAGAAGCTCAGGTTGTTAAAGTAGACACCAGCAACGGGATCTTCACTCGGGTCATCCGGATCGGGCAGCGAGGCGTCGATGTTCATCTCCTTGATAGCGTTCTGCTCGTCATCGTTTTTCATCCACGCGATCAGGCGGCCCTCTTCGGCACCGCGCTCAACGGCGCTGACAAGCTTCGTAACATCGACATCGCCGATACCGCCAAGGATCTTGTCGAAGGCAGCGCTGGCGACGGATGCAAAGATGCCGTCCGACTCCTCGACCGGATAGTTCCAGTACACATCGTGCATGAGGACCTTTGCGGCGTTGGTGCCGTCGACAACCGTTCCGTCGGGCAGCGACACGTTACCGACCAGGCCCAGCAGATACTGCAGGAACACCGGGTCGATGCCGACGACGCCATCAACGTCCTGCCCATATTGGGACTTCCACAGCGCGGCGACACGCTGCGAGTTGCGGGGCCAATCAGGCGAATAGGTATTGCCCGAGTTGTACAGGTTACTGTGGTTGCCGAACAGCGCCTCATCCTCTTCGTCGACGCTCTCGACTGCCTCGTCCTCGCTGAGTCCAATGCGGGGAACAAACTCGCCGATCGACATCTGGCCGTCGGTGACCGAAATCAGGCCCTGCGAACCGCCAAAGCCGCCGCAGGCACGAATCTCGACGTTGTTCATGGCGTACACAAGGTAGTTGCGCGTCTGGCCGTTGGCGCCGAGCATCTGGGGAAGGACGGGGGCGACCTTCTCCGCCGCGTCAACCGCGCCGTTGAGGGTGGCAAAGCCGTCCTTGGCCTTATCGACCAGCTCGGTCACCTGGGAAATATGAGTATCGCCAATGCCCTGGATCTTCTCGTTGGCGCTCTTGAACACCTTCGAGCTATCGGAGAGCGAATCGGCGACCGCCTGCAGCGCGGACACGTTGATAGTCCCATCCTGGAACAGCTTGCCGGGCGTGGCCTGCGAAAGGTTATCGGCCATGGGAACCAGCGCATTGCTCGAGACATCGGACAGGGCATCAATCATGGTGCGGGCCGCATTGATATCGCTGCCATACACCGGGATAAACGAAGCCGCCGTCCACAGCGGGCTCGAAGTCTCCGCCTTCATGCTGTCGCAGAGCTCATCGATCTTCTTCGCGTCGTCAGGCAGCGTCGAAAAATCGCCCGACGTGACCTTGTCCTTAAGGCCACCGACGATCTCGACAGCCTCCTTCGCTTCGCTCTTTACGGTCTTTGCCGAGTTAAGCAGCATAAAGCCGCTTGCGCCAAGCGCAACGAGAAGCACCGCGACTACAGCGGCAATAATGGCGCCGGTGTGACGCTTTTTGCGCTCGCCCTTGCGATGGCGATGACGGACCAGACCGTCAGAGGTCGAACTCGACGAAGCGTCGCTACCGTAGTTCAAGCCAAAATCGTAATAATCTTCCTTGGAACCCGAGCCCGCAAACTCGGCACCGCTATCATCCAGGCGGGCGAACGTGCCAGTCTCGGAGGCGCCGGTGTAAATCGTGCCAAGGTTACCCGTAAGTCCCGCGCCACCGGCAGAGAGAGTATTGCTGTCGGCCTTGCCGGCATTAACGTTGCCGGCGGCATTCGCGGCGTTGGCAGCACCTGCGTTGTTCGCAGGTACCGAAGGAGCCCCGCTCGGCTGCGACGTGGAGGTTGCACCGCCCGCAAAGACATTCCCTCTTGCGCGGCCGGTCTTTTTTGCCTTTTGTGACTGCTCGTACAGAGCGGTAAACATCGCCGTCTCGCCCGGGGACACGCGCTTACCGGAACCGCCCTGCCCAGCGCCGCCCGGCGTGCCGGCCTTACCAGCCCCGTTCGGACGCGGCGGAACTGCAGGGCGGCCGCTATCGCTGCCCTTAAAGTGATTACCAGCCATAAAGAAATCCTCGCAATTGAGTCGCAATGAAAAAGTCCATAACGTTACTAGTTTATGGCATTTTGGGCATCGACAGCTAAACTCCAGACACGGACATCAATTGGCGAAAATGCGGCACAACACCTTTTCTGTCTTGGCGGCGGCGCCAGCTACACCGTGAGGAACATCATCACGATGATCATGGCAAAGCCGATAAGGTCGGTCGGCAAAAACACCGTACCCAGCATAACGGCGCTGGTGATGGTCGCCGAAACCGGCTCCACAGTTCCGATGAGGCTCGCACGCACCGAGCCGATGTCCTTAACGCCCTGCATATAGAGCATGTAAGCAAAAAACGAGCCGATAACCACGAACACCGCGAGCGCCTCGACGCCGGCAGCGTCGAGCGCCGGCATATGCGCCCAGGGCTGCACGAAGACACACGAGACCACGCCCGCCGTGAGCATTGCCGAGCCCGTGACGATGGGGCTGCCGTATTCGGGCAGGATCTTGGCGGGAATCACCGCCATACACGTGGCGCTGACCGCACACATAAGGCCTGCGACCAGGCCAAGCGGCGATATGCTCAGACTGGTAGGGTCGCCGCCGGTAGCGATTAAAAAGGTGCCGCCCAGGGCCAACCCAATGCCAACGGCCTCACGCACGCGAGGCATGCGATGGTCGATCACGCAGGTGTAGCCCATAATGATGACCAGTTGCAGGCATTGGAGCACCGTCGCGGTTCCGGCATTGGTCAGGCGCACGGCCGAAAGATAACAAAACTGGTTGAACAGCAGACCAAAGGCGGTAAAGAGCAGCAGCTGCTTGCGATCGGCGGGTGTGGTCCAGAGCTTAATCAGGCGCTCGCGGTCGCGCGTAACAACCACGGCCATAAAGAGTAGACCGGCGAGAATCTGACGCACGCTCATAAGCCACAAGGTGTCGACGTGGTAGGTATCGAACAGAAAGCTCGCGCTGGTGCCCGAGAAGCCCCAAAACGAACCGCCCACCAGCGTAGCCAAGACGCCCGTGATCATCTTGCGCGTCGAAGCGCTGTTCAGGCGCTCGCGCCAAGCGCGGCGGGTGCTACGGCTGAGCTCATCGGTGCCCTCGGGCACATCAATGTTCGATATATCGGTCATCGGCACCGAAGCCCTTTCACGTGCACGCTGCGCCGAGCGCTCCTGTTCCATTCCACTCCCCCGAAATCAATTGGCAACAAAGCGCTCAAACTGTAGCACGATTATTGGTATGGAAAAGCGGGCGATTCGGAACATCTACGAGCGTCCCTATTGTAGGGACGAAAGGTGCGGATGATCTATGCCGAGTGGCTGGAATCGTCGAGGGCGCCGGGGTCGGCTTCCGCACGTCCCTGGGCACGATCGCCATCGTCTGGGTCCTTGGCGCTGTCCTGCTCCTCCTGCTCGCGGCGGCGCTTTTCGCGAATCTGCTCCACGGCCGCGCGCAGGGCGGCCTCGTCCTCGGCGCGTGCCACCTCTTGCGTGGTCTTGACCATATGGCGAATTTCGAGCACCAGCAGCACGATCAGCGGCACCACGATGAGCGGGAAGAACAGCAGCGGATTGGTGAGCAGCGAGACCACCACGCCCAGCCCCGCCGAGACAAAGACGACGCGGCCCACCACGTCGGCGGCGGGCACGGGCGCAGCATCCTCGACCGGATTGGCATCGCCCTTGGTGCGGTAGACCGGCGTGCCGTCGGCGGCGGCCTCCACGGCAACGATGCGGTGCGTGTTGAGCGAACCCTCCAACGCGTCATCGGACGAATGGAAGGTGATGATGTCGCCCACCTGATAGACCTGGCCGTTATCGGTATCGACGACGATAAACGAGTGCACGGGAATCGCCGGCTCCATCGAGCCGGTCAGCGTGCGCATAAATCCATACCCCATGATGGTGGGAATCTCGCCGGCAGGCGTGAATACCGTGCGCAGCAGCACCACAAAGGCGATCAGGATCACCACGGTCGCTAGCACGTTGATCACGCGGAGCACATGCTTCGTCACTTGTCGACATCCTTTGCGGAAGGCTCGACGTCAGTGGTGTCAGATGCCGAAACGTCGGTCTCGTCGCCCTCAACGGTCGTGGCGGCATCGCCCTCGGCGGCCTCTCCGCGCAAGCGAGCCAGCAGATAGCGCGACAGGCTGTTGCCCTCGGCACGGCGCTCGGCGCGGGCGCGATCGCGCTCGGCTTGCTCCAGCTCGTGTGCCAACGAGTCCAAGCGTTGCTGCATCTCCGCGCGGGCGGCCTCGAGCTCGCGCTCGTGTGCGGCCTTGGTGGCGGCGAGTTCCTGCTCAATACGCTCCCCCGCCTCGAGCTCGGCAGCGGCGATACGTGCGTCGGCGTCGGCGCACGCCTCCT
>URTP01000137.1 GCA_900550835.1 uncultured Collinsella sp.
CTCGCCCAGCCGGTTCAAGAACTCATCGCGCGTCATGGTGCGCCCCCTCCACGTAACGGTAGATCTCCTGCACGGATGGCCATTCGGCGAGGAACTCGGCGATACGCTCGCGCCCGGCGTCCGTGATGCGGTAGTACCTCCGCAGCCGCCCGTTGTGCTCGGCGGAGCGCGCGGTGATGCAGCCCGCCTTCTCCAGGCGCTTGAGCAACGGATAGAGCGTGGATTCCGTGAGCCCCATACTCGCGGGCACGTCCTTCACGATCTGATAGCCGTAGGATTCCTCGCCCGAGACGGCCGCGAGCACGCAGGCCTCGAGGAAGCCGCGCTTCATCTGTGCCTCCATCCGCACACCTCCTTTCGTAGTATACTGTGTAACACCTACTATATGAAACATAGTATATGATGTCAACAGTTGTCGTATAGGGAGTCCGGTCTGTCTGTCCCCTGCGGGTACTCATTGGGGACGTACTTAAATGAGTACCCATCGCTCAAGGTGGCACCTGGGGACGTTCCTTATGTGCCGGCACTTTGGGACACTCCTTGTCAAGGTTTTGTTCCATCGTGCGGGTTGCTGTTTAACGTGCGACAATGCCGTGTGGAAATCGAAATGTCTCCTGGGGGCTATCTATGCTGTACGAGTTTTGTGCCGAGAACTTTGAGCGAGTGCCGGCGGCCATCGAGGCCGGTGCGGGGCGCATTGAGCTGTGCGACAACCTCGCCGTCGGTGGCACCACGCCTTCCGCCGGCGTTATCAGCGCTACGGTCAGCTATGCTCACGAGCATGACGCGCGAGTGATGTGCATGATTCGCCCGCGTGGCGGTGACTTTCACTACAACCAGGACGAGCTGCGCATGATGGAGATGGACTTGGGTCTTGCCGTGAGCGCCGGCGTTGACGGCCTGGTCTTTGGCTGCTGCAAGCCCTGTGCCGGCGGCTGGGCGCTCGACGAGCTCACCCTCGGCGCCCTCGTGATGGCTACGGGCTGCGCGACCGAGGAGTGCAAGCGCGGGGCCATCGATATCACCTTCCACATGGCCTTTGACCAGCTTTCGCTCGAGGCTCAGCTCGATGCCATTGACACACTCGCCGACTGCGGCATCACGCGCATCCTGACGCATGGTGGTGCTGCTGGAACGCCGATCGAGGACAACCTGGAGTACCTGTCGCGTCTTGTCGAGTATGCGGGCGACCGCCTGACCATCCTTCCCGGCGGCGGCATTTCTACGGCCAACCGCGATACCGTGGCGGCGGCATTGAGCGTCTCCGAGCTCCATGGCACCAAGATCGTGCAGTTGGAGGTATAACCCGTGGCGCTGGTATTTGACGTTCAGCAGGCGAACGGTAAGCCCGACGATAATCGTCGCCCTGGCACCGCGTGCCCCTTTTGCGACACGGAGGGGCTCGCCAACATCATCGAGCGCGATGGTGACTGCATCTGGCTCGAGAATAAGTTCAAGACCTTGCGGGCCACCCGTCAGACCGTATTGATCGAGTCGGCCAATCACGACGCCGACCTGGCGACCTATGAACCGGATGAGCTGCATCATGTGATGCGGTTTGCCCTGGGCTGTTGGCAGCAGATGATCGATTCCCAACAGTACCTCAGCGTGCTCATGTACAAGAACAAAGGCCCGCTTTCGGGCGGCAGCCTCGTCCATCCTCACATGCAGATTGTGGGTTTGGAGCAGGAAGACGGCTATGCTTCGCTGACTTCCGCCAATTTCGAAGGCATCAATGTCTGGCGGCAGGGGAGAATCTCGGTCAACATCTCAACCGAGCCGATCATGGGATTCTTTGAGGTCAACGTCTCGGCTCCACAGGGAATCGCCGCCAGCGACGACGCCCGCGACCAAGCCGAAGCGGACCTGTTTGCCGATGCGATTCAGGTGGCCCTGCGCTATATCCTGCACGAACACCACGGCGGTCGCGCGGAGTCGTACAACTTGTTCTTCTACCACATGGACGGCCGGACCATTGCCAAGGCGTTGCCACGTTGGGTGGTATCGCCCTACTTCGTGGGCTATCGTCTGGCCCAGGTTAATGCCGAGACCACGCTCTATATCGATGCTGAGCGCCTACGCGCGCATCTGGAAACGCTCGTATAGCAAGGCGAGCGCCTGCGAAAAGTGTGCTGCCTAGCGTGCCATCGCGTCGCGCCCAGCCTTGACCCGCTTGCGCTGTTTGGCGCGCTCCTCGCCGGTCAGTCGCTCAAAGAGATGTCCGATAACCGAGGCGAGCACCTGCTGAAACAGCGTTCCGCACATGACGGGAAACACGACCTCGCCGGGAAAATACTGCGTGGCGATGACGGCGCCCGAAGAGATATTGCGCATGCCGCAGGTAAAGCACATGGTGGTCGTCTCGCTATACGGCAGGTGCAACGCGCGGGCGACCAGAATGCCGACGACAAAGCCGCTGATGGCGAAGGTCAAAATAAAGAGGGCAACTTCCAGGCGCACCGCATTCATGTGTAGCACGTACTCGCTCATGGCGGTGGAGTTGGAGGCGATGACACCCATCATCATAAACTTGCAGGCGGGCGAAAGCGCGGGGGAGAGTTTCTCGTGTCCCCATCCGCGCGTGAACTCGTTGATCACGATGCCGAGCACGGCGGGGATGGCGATCATAAAGGCCATGTTCTGCATCATGCCCGTAACATCGATTGCAACGGTGGCACCCAGCAGGAGCTTAAGCGTGAGCGGAATCGTGACGGGCGAGATGACCGAGGACGTCAGGATGATGGTGAGCGCGAGCGGGCCGTTGCCGCCGAACATACTGATCCACATAAAGGCGGTGACTGCCACGGGTACGCTGTACTCGAGCACGATGCCGCAGACAAGGTTGGGGTTGGAGCCAAAGAATAACGATCCCATGGCATAGGCTGCGATAGGGATAAGCACCGCCGAGACGAGTAACGCCAAGACCAGGTGCAGCGGACGGCGGAACACCTCGGTTACCTGGTGAAAGGTGTTGCTGAGCGCACCCTGAAACGTCATAAAGGCAAACAGGGTGGGAACGATGGGCTTGAGTACGCCAATCTGTTGGGGAAAGAGCACGCCGAGCGCCACGCAAATCGGAACGATGACCTGCATGTGCCCCGCGAGAAACTTGCCCAGTCCAACCCATTGCTTCATATGCGCTTGTGACTCCCTTTGCCCGTGAATCCGTTTTGAATGGATATGCTAGACGCTCGCATGCGTCCGTGCGTCAGAAACGCTCGAATATTTCGAGGCTATTACCGGCATCGTTTACCGAAACCGCGGCGTGCTGCGGCGATTTGCGTCTGCTCTGCACGGTATAATAAATCCGTTCAACAGATCTGCCTGCCGAAGCGGGCATACACAGAGGACTCATCGCTATGAACCGTGAGAGGTATCGCGGCGACCTGCCCCTATCGGGGGTGGGCGCCTATGTCATCGCTTAAGACGACGCATCGCTGGGCGGTCGCTCGGCAAAACCCCGAGCTCGAAAAGGAGCTTTCGGCTGGCTTGGGCATACCCGGGCTGGTGGCGCGCATTATGGTCGCGCACGGCATTACATCCATCGAAGAAGGCCAACTGTTTTTGACGCCTTCGCTCGATCGCGACTGGGCGGACCCGCTCGTTATTCCGGGCATGGCGGTCGTCGCCGACCGCGTTGAGCGTGCTATTCACAGCCACGAGCGCATCGCCGTCTTTGGCGATTTTGACGTCGACGGCATTACGTCGACTTGTCTGTTGACCGAGGCGCTACGTTCGTTTGGCGCCAACGTCACGCCGTTTATCCCGCATCGCTTTGACGAGGGCTACGGCCTGTCGCGTGCGGCGCTCGACCGCGTCAACGAGCTCGCCCAACCCAACCTGATTGTGACCGTCGATAACGGTATTGCCGCCAAGGAAGAGGTTTCCTATCTGGAGAGCCTGGGGATCGATTTGGTGGTCACGGACCATCACGAGCCCTCCGACCAGGTGCCGCAGGGCGTGCCCTTGACCGACCCCAAGCTCGAGGACGAGGGTCCCTCGCGTGAGCTTGCCGGTGCCGGCGTGGCACTCAAGCTGGTGCAGGTTCTGGGCGAGCGTTTGGGCAAGCCGTCGTATTGGCGTTCGCTGATAGAGGTCGCGGCGCTGGGCACCGTGTCCGACATGATGCCGCTCACGCCCGAGAACCGCGCGTTGGTCGCCGAGGGCATCCAGCAGATGCGCGTGACGGCTCGTCCCGGCTACATCGCGCTGGCAGCGCTCGCCAAGGCCGACCTCTCTAGCATTACGGCCGATGGCCTGTCGTTTTCGCTCATTCCCCGCTTGAACGCCGCCGGTCGCATGGCCGATCCCAAGCTGGCGCTCGACCTGCTGCTTGCCCGCGATCCTATCGAGGCAAGCGCGCTGGCGGCCGAGCTCGAGGAGATCAACCGTCAGCGCCGCGAGATCGAAGCGGAGCTCACACGCGACGCCATGGCAAAGGTCGAGGAGACTTATGATGGCGGTCGCGCAATCGTCGTGGGTGGCGAGGGCTGGCACGAGGGCGTCAAGGGTATCGTAGCGAGCCGTCTGACCAACCGTTATCACGTGCCGGCGCTGCTCTTTTCGATCGAGGACGGCGTTGCACGCGGATCGGGCCGCTCGGTGGGCAAGGTCAACCTGTTCGATGCCGTAGAGCGCTGCTCGGATCTGCGGATTCGCCGCGGCGGGCATTCGGGTGCGGTGGGCGTGACCATCGAGGCGTCCAAGCTCGACGAGTTCCGTCGTCGCCTTTCGGCCGTGCTATCGGAGCTTCCCGCCGATGACTTTGAGGACACTGACGAGGTTGCCGCCACCGTTGACCTCTCCGAGCTAAATATCGAGACTATCGAGCAGATTTCTCGTCTTGAGCCGTTTGGCCAGGGCAATAAGGTGCCGCTGTTGGCGGCCGAGGGCGTGACGATGTGCGATCGCGCCGTGGTGGGCAAAACCGGCGAGCACATGCGCTTTGTGGCGACTGATGGCGCCGCGAGTGTGCCGGCCATCATGTTCCGCGTGCCGCAGATCGATAGGCTCATCAATTGCGACAGCGCCGTCGACTTGGTATTCGAGGCCGTGGCCGAGCATTGGCAGGGACGCGTGAAGCCCAAGCTCATGATCAAGGATGTCTTGGTGCGTGATACCACGGCGCCCAATATCGACGATCCGGCGTGCGAGCTTCGTCGCGGCGTGCAACCGGCGGACTTAGGCCCGCGCCTGGAGTCGCGTAAACGCGAGACGCTCGCCCAGCTTTCTTATACCGAGCTCACGCGCTCGCTTATCCATAGCTTTATCGGCTCGAACCA
>URTP01000138.1 GCA_900550835.1 uncultured Collinsella sp.
GGCCGAGCGCGAGCGCATCGCCGCCGAGAAGGCACGCGAGGAGGAGCGCCGCCAGTTTGCCGCAGCCCAGGCTGCCGAGGAGGCCGCCCGCGCCGAGGCCGAGGCCAAGAAGAAGGCCGAGCAGGAGCGCCTTGCTCGCGAGAAGGAGGAGGCTGCCCGCGAGGCCCAGCGCCGCGCCGTTCCCGCTTCCGATTCCGGTTCGCGCTTCCGTTCGCTGCTCGACCAGATCGCCGCACAGGAGACCGTGCTCAAGGAGAAGAAGGACGCCGAGGACAAGGCCAAGGCCGAGCGCGCCGCCGAGCGTGGTAACCGTCGTGGCGGCAACAATGACCGCCGCGGTGGCCGTCGTAACGATGGTGGCCGTCGTAACGATCGCAGTGCTTCCGACAACAACTCCGAGCGCAACGCCTCCGAGAGCCGTCCGCACAGCCATCGCACCAACGCCAGCAACAACGTCGCTGCCGGCATGGACTTCCCCAACCCCGATAAGCAGGGCAAGGGCAAGAAGCGCAAGGGCGGTCACAACAATGAAGAGGACCACTACAGCCGCATGGCTCGTGAGGCCGAGGAGTACAGCCGCGAGAAGGTGCTCGAGGAGGCTCGTGCTGCCGTCGAGGAGGCCTCTCGTGAGTCCACCGGTCGCCGCAAGAAGCGCAAGGAGAAGCGTGAGCGCGAGGCTGCCAAGGCTCAGGAGGAGCGCAAGATAGAGGAGGCATTGGCCCAGGGCGTGAACCCCGAGGAACTCGATGCCATCAAGGTCTCCCAGGGTGTTACGGTCCAGGAGCTCGCTGAGGCGCTCGACGTTCCGGCCAACGACATCATCAAGCGCCTGTTCCTGCTGGGTACGCCGCTCACCATGACGCAGTCCATGTCAGACGACCTCGTCGAGCTCGTTGCCGACGACCTGGGCCGTCAGATCAAGATCATCACCCCCGAGGAGGAGAACACCTTCTCGTTCTACGACGATCCGGCCGACCTTAAGCCGCGCGCCCCGGTCGTCACCGTCATGGGCCATGTCGACCACGGCAAGACGAGCCTCCTCGACGCCATCCGTCACACCGGTGTCGCTGCCGGCGAGGCGGGCGGCATTACCCAGGCAATCGGCGCTTCGCAGGTTATGATCAACGACCGCAAGATCACCTTCATCGATACCCCGGGTCACGCCACCTTTACGGCTATGCGTGCCCGTGGTGCCAAGGTGACCGACATCGTCATTCTGATCGTGGCTGCCGACGACGGCGTCATGCCCCAGACCGTCGAGTCGATCAACCACGCCAAGGCCGCCGGCGTACCCATCGTCGTTGCCGTCAACAAGATCGATAAGCCGGGCGCCAACCCCGACCGTGTGCGTCAGGAGCTCACCGAGTACGGCGTCATCCCCGAGGAGTGGGGCGGGCAGAACATGTTCGTCAACATCTCGGCCAAGCAGAAGATCGGTATCGACGACCTTCTGGAGACCGTGCTGCTCCAGGCAGACGTGCTCGAGCTCAAGGCCAACCCGGACACCTTTGCCTCCGGCAACGTCCTCGAGGCCAAGCTCGACAAGGGCCGCGGCTCGGTCGCTACTGTGCTCGTGACCCGCGGTACCCTGCACGTGGGCGATACGCTGGTCGCCGGCCTCACCTACGGCCGCGTCCGCGCCATGCTCGACCCCAAGGGCCGCGCCGTCACCGAGGCCGGTCCCTCCGACGCCGTTGAGATCCTGGGCCTGCAGTCCGTGCCCAACGCCGGTGACGAGTTCCGTGTGTTCGAGGACGAGCGCGAGGCTCGCGCCCTTGCCGACGAGCGTTCGCTCAAGGCCCGTATCGAGGAGCAGAGCCGCGTCAAGCACGTCACGCTCGAGAACCTCTTCGAGACCATTGCCGACGCCGAGGTCAAGGAGCTCAACCTGATCATCAAGGCCGACGTCCAGGGTTCCATCGAGGCCCTTCAGGACTCGCTCGACAAGATGGATCAGTCCGAGGTTCGCATCAACACGATCCACTCCGCCGTTGGTGCCATCAACGAGACCGACGTCGTTCTGGCCGACGCCTCCAACGCCATCATCATCGGCTTTGGTGTCCGTCCCGACGGTAAGGCCCGCTCCGCTGCCGAGCGCGAGGGCGTCGAGATCCGTTGCTACGACGTCATCTACAAGTGCCTCGAGGAACTCGACGCTGCCCGTATCGGCATGCTTAAGCCCACCGAGGTCGAGGTCTCCACGGGTACCGCGACCGTCCTGGACACCTTCAAGGTGCCCAAAGTCGGTATCGCCGCCGGTGTCCGTGTCGAAGAGGGCGAGATCGCCGCGACCGATTCCGTGCGTCTGGTGCGCGACGGCATCGTGGTCTTCAACGGCAAGATCGCCTCGATGCGCCACTACAAGGACGAGGCCAAGAGCCTCAAGAGCGGTTCCGAGGGCGGCATTGGCCTGGAGAACTTCCAGGACATCAAGCCCGGCGACCAGATCGAGGGTTACCGCATCGACCAGGTTGCCCGTACCGAGTAGGGGGTAGCGCTATGAAGCAAACGCAGGCAACCCGCCGTCTGGGCGAGCAGCTTCGCGAGAAGCTCGGTTATATCCTGCTCTTTGAGGTTTCCGATCCGCGTCTCGACCTGGTTACTTTGACCGCGGTCGAGGTCGCGGTGGACCGTTCGTTCGCGCGTGTGTTCGTGTCGTGCGATGCGAGCCGCTACGACGAGGTCATGGAGGCGCTCGCAAGCGCTAAGGGCCGTATTCGCAGCCTGTTGGCTCGCTCGCTCGATTGGCGTGTTACGCCCGAGCTCGATTTTCGCATCGATCGCTCGACCGATGAGGCCGAGCGCATCACGCGTGCGCTGGAAAACGTTCCCGCCACGCTTGCGATCGAAAAGGACGAGGACGGCTATCCGATAGCGGATGCCGCCCAGGAGGCAGCTTTAGATGACTAATTCCGCCGACCTCGCCTCGTGCGAGTCTGCAGATATTCAGCGACGCATCCTCGAGCTCATCGAGGGTGCGTCCCCCATTGCGATTTCGGGGCACACTTCTCCCGATGGCGACGCCCTGGGCTCCGTGTTGGGTCTGGGCCTCTCGCTTATGAAGTTTTTCCCTAACAAGGACATTGCCCTGCTGCTGGCAGACGATGATCCGGTTCCGCGCATTTACCGCTTTATGGAAGGCTCCGATCGCCTGGTACCGGCATCTGCGTATACCGGCAATCCGGACCTGTTCATCTCGGTGGACGTGCCGGTCGTCGAGCGTCTCAATAATTCCGCCGAGGTGCTTCGTCGCTCCAAGCATGTGGTGTGCTTCGATCACCATCCGGCGCGCGAGGAGTTTGCCGAGCTCAGCCTGAGGCGCGTCGAAGCTGCAGCCTGCGCCATGATCATCGACCGCTTCTTGGACAATTGCGGCATTGTCGCACGTGATGGCGTTGCGACCTGCCTGCTGTGTGGCTTGGTTACCGATACCGGCCGTTTTCAGTACCAAAACGCCGATGCAGCCGCGTTCCATGCAGCCTCGCGTCTGGTTGCCCACGGTGCCGATCCGGCGCGTGTGGCACTCGAGGTTTACCAGAGCATGCGCGTTGAGTTTTTGCACCTCAAGTCCATCGTTATGGGCCGCATTAAGACGGTGGCCCACGGGCGCGTCGCGTATAGCTACGCGTACCAGAGTGACCTTGAGGCCTGCGGTGTCACCTCGGACGAGTGCGACGGTCTGGTTGACGTGGTGCGCTCGGTGATGGGCGTCGAGGTCTGTCTGTTCCTGAAGGGCATTGAGGGCGATACCAAGGTGCGCGGCAACCTGCGCTCCAAGGGCGACCTCAACGTGTCCGAGATCGCTGCTGCCTTTGGCGGAGGCGGACATCCCGCTGCCGCCGGTTTCTCCAACAACGGAACGATTCTCGAGACGCTTACCGTGGCACTTCCCATGCTGGCCGAGCTGGTGGGGGAGGATCCCGCTTCGGTGACCGTCGAGCTTTAACTTTTTGGATGGTACATGGCTCGTCGTACGCCTTCTCAACTGAATATGCTGCTCGCCGTCGATAAGCCGGTGGGCTGCACGTCCCACGATGTGGTCTCGCAATGTCGGCGCGCCCTCCATGAGCGTCGCGTCGGCCATGCCGGCACGCTCGACCCCATGGCATCGGGTGTCATGGTGGTGGGTGTTGGCCAGGCAACCCGTCTGCTGGGCATGCTAACCCTCGATACCAAAAGCTATGTCGCCGACATCTCGTTTGGCGCCGAGACCAATACCGATGATGCGGAGGGCGAGGCGGTCCGCACCGTGGCTGTTGCCAACGAGCTCCGCGATCCTGCCTATGCCCGTGAGCGCTTGGCCGCCATGCTGGGTCCGCAGATGCAGGTGCCGCCGGCGTTTTCGGCTATCTCGGTCAATGGCGTTCGCGCCTACAAGTCTGCTCGCGAGGGCAATGCGGTGGACCTACCTCCGCGCCCCGTCGAGGTCTATGCCGCCGACCTGATCGCCGTGGGAGGCGAAGGTGATACGTGTGTGTGGACCGTGGCGTTCTCAGTGAGCAAGGGTACCTATATCCGTGCGCTCGCTCGCGACTTGGGCCGCGCCTGCGAGAGCGCCGCGCATATTTCCGCGCTGCGCCGCACGGCCTCCGGTGTTGTTTCCATTGGCGCTTGTCATGCGGTAGAGGAGCTCTCTGCCGAGTCCGCTGCCGGCTTTGCTCTGGATCCCATCGGCGCCCTTGGTGCCACGCGTGTCGATTTGCCGGGCAATCTTGCAGACGACTTGCTTTGTGGTCGCCGCATTCCCGTTGAACGCGCGCTTGTGGACTTCGATACGTCGAAGGCGCCGTTCGCGCTCGTGCTTGATGGGGGACTCAAAGCGCTCGCCCGCATCGAGGGCGGCCGCTTTGTGATGGAGCACGTCTTTCCGCAGGCGATCGGCGGTGTTCGATGATGCTGGCGCCCCACGAGCTCGCGCGTGTCTTTTTCGCGGGTGAGTTGGATGAGGCCCGTATCGTTTCTGCCGATGCATTTGATGGGTGCGAGTTCTTGGGTGCCGCGTCGATCGCCATTGGCGTGTTTGATGGCGTGCATCGTGGGCACCAAGAACTGATCGACGCGGTTATTCGCGATGCGCATGATCACGGCAGCAAAGCGGTCGTGGTTACCTTCGATCCTGATCCGGACGTCGTGGTGAGTCCTTCGCCCGCTCAAAAATTGAGGCAGAATAGTTGCTTTGGATAAACTCAAGCAACGTCTTGAGCTTTGCCTTCATG
>URTP01000139.1 GCA_900550835.1 uncultured Collinsella sp.
GTGGCGCGCTTCGACACCGAGACCTACAGCGACGCGGTGGCTTTCGCCCGCATCGGCGAAGGGTCGCTCGGTGGCAAGGCCCGCGGTCTGGGGTTCATGAACTCGATGCTGCTCATATCCTCCATCTGGCTGCACAGCACCACGATGTCAAAATTGTGGCCCTGCTGCAGCTCCTGCAGCAGTTTGTGTCCGTTCAGAAAGCAGGTACAGGCCAGCACTGGGTTCTGTTCTTCCAGATAGTTTTTCTGTACCCGAAGCTCCTTGCGGTCATAGCTTGCAAGGGCGACCTGCAGCACATCTGCCGTCCGCTCATTGTCCACGCCACGCGCCGCCTTCCTGTTCGGTCTGCTGTGCCGCATCCAGCTCTGCCACCACGTCCTGCCAGATCTCCGGCTGAACGCCATTCTCACACAGATATTGCAAAACACGGTAGCCAAACTCCGGTGCAACGGCCATATACTTGCTGTCCATGCGCTGGCTGCTGCCAGTACGGCAAAGCGTCAGGCGACAGCCGGTTTCGCCGTCCGGGTCAAGGGAGTAAACCAGCGTATATGCCTGCTGCAACCCGGCGATGGCAGAAAACTGCCGGACCATGGGTGAAAATGTACGTTCCATAGAAATTCCTCCTTGCTACAAGGCATTGCGACGTTTTTAGTGCATTTCCTTGTTTTTCCTTTTTTATTGTATGGAGCAGGAAGGAACCATTCAACCCCGAAAAAGTGTCTAAAAGTGTCAGACTGTTTTTCTGTTCGATTTTGCGTCGTGTTGTTTTGCTTTCCGACGTTTTTACAAATCATGTTGCCTGTGCTGCACCGTATTTTCATCGTTCTGGATGGTTTGCGCGGCTTTTTTCAGTACCCTTACAATAACACGAACGCCGCAGGATTGCAACCCCTGCCGCCGGGTTGGGAATTTTTTCCTCTCTGACCCGGCCAAAACAGAGAATTTCTGCTTCCGCTTCCGGAAACACTTTCTTTTCCATACACAGTTTTTTCATATAGATTTGCTAAAATCATATCGATTCTTCTGTGCAGTCTGCGCGCCTTTTGGCCCGCAGCGGCACAGCTGTCCGTTCCTCACCTCTCCGGCCCCGGCCGGAACCTTTTCCCCAGAAAGGCACACACATGCTACAAATCAAACAGATCTGCAAACAGTACAAGACCGGCGATCTCGTGCAGAATGCGCTGAACAATGTCAGCCTGAACCTGCGTGATAACGAATTCGTCGCCATCCTCGGCCCCAGCGGCTCCGGCAAAACCACTCTGCTGAACATTATCGGCGGTCTGGACCGGTATGACAGCGGCGATTTGATCATCAACGGCATCTCCACCAAAAAGTACACCGACCGCGACTGGGACTCCTACCGCAACCACACCATCGGCTTTGTGTTCCAGAGCTACAACCTCATCCCCCACCAGACCGTGCTGGCCAACGTGGAGCTGGCCCTTACCATCTCCGGCATTTCCGGGGCCGAGCGCCGCCGCCGCGCCACCGAGGCACTGGAGAAAGTGGGTCTGGGCAACCAGCTGCACAAGCATCCCAGCGAGATGTCCGGCGGCCAGATGCAGCGTGTGGCCATTGCCCGTGCACTGGTGAACAACCCCGACATCCTGCTGGCCGACGAGCCCACCGGTGCACTGGACAGTGAAACCAGCATCCAGGTCATGGAGCTGCTCAAGGAGGTGGCCCGGGACCGTCTGGTGGTCATGGTCACCCATAACCCGGAGCTGGCCGAGCGCTACGCCACCCGCATCGTGACCCTGAAGGACGGCGTCATCCGCTCCGACACCATGCCCTACGAGCCGGACACCCAGACCCTTGCGGCCCCCGTGCACAAGAACATGGGCCGCTCGTCCATGTCGGTGCTCACCTCGCTGACCCTCAGCTTCAACAACCTGCGCACCAAAAAAGCACGCACCCTGCTCACTGCCTTTGCCGGTTCCATCGGCATCATCGGCATTGCGCTGATCATCTCCCTGTCCACCGGTGTCAACAACTACATTGACGACATGGAGCGCTCCACCCTGTCGGAGTACCCGCTGCAGATCATGAGCAGCGGCATGGACTTTACTTCCATGCTCTCTTCCCGCGTTCCGTCGGACAGCTCCCAGAGCACCACTCAGGAAAAAGACATGGTGCCGGTGCGCCAGCTGCTCTCGCAGATGGTGTCGGGCATCACCACCAACGACCTCAAGTCCCTCAAGCAGTATCTGGAGACCACCGACACCACCGTTGCCGACAATGCCACCGCCGTGGAGTATGCCTATAATGTGTCGCCCCAGATCTACCGGCAGGACCCCGACGGCAGCATCCGGCAGGTGAACCCGGATTCCTCCCTGTCCTCGCTGGGCATCAGCTCCGAGACCTCTTCCAACAACATCATGTCCTCCATGATGAACACCAGTGTGTTCTCGGAACTGCCCCAGACCCCGGAGCTGTATGCATCCCAGTACGACGTCAAGGCCGGCCGCTGGCCGGAAGCCTACAACGAATGCGTGCTGGTGCTGGACGCCACCGGCAGCGTGACCGACTACGCCCTGTACGCGCTGGGCATGCGGGACAACGCCGAGCTGGACAAGCAGATCGAGGATCTGGACCTTTCCGTCCGTTCCTACAACTGCCTTAAGCGCGCCAGCATTCACTCGGTCCGTCAGCTCGTTGAGTTCTCGGAGAACGATCTGCTTAACATCCGTAACTTCGGTGTTAAGTCGATCGAGGAAGTGAAGGACAAGCTTGAGTCCATGGGCCTGAGCCTGAAGGCTTAATGCTTCGCATATTTGAGGAGAAACTAGACCATGCGTCACAACGTTAAGAAGGGCCTGAAGCTCGGCACCGATGCGAGCCACACCAAGGCCATGAAGAAGAGCCTGGCCAAGGCCCTCTTCGAGAACGACCGCATCAAGACCACCGAGACCCGCGCTAAGGCGCTGCGTTCGGTCGTCGATCCGATCATCACCTGGGCCAAGAAGGGCGACCTGCACTCTCGTCGTCTGGCCATCGCCAAGCTCGGCGATAAGCAGCTCGTTGCCGAGATCTTCGACAAGGCTGCCCAGGGCATGTGGCAGGACCGCAACGGCGGTTACACCCGCATCATGAAGCTCGGCAACCGTAAGGGCGACAACGCTCCTATCGTTATCATGGAGCTCGTCACCGAGCCTTGCACGCCTAAGGCCAAGAAGGCTGCTCCGGCCCCCAAGAAGGCCGCTGCTCCCAAGAAGGTCGAGGCCGTCGAGGAGGCTCCTGCTGAGGAGACCGCTGAGTAGACTTTCCGTCTGCATAGGCTATATTCGAGGGGTACGTTCGCGTACCCCTCTTTTTTTGTCGCGATACCGTTGATTGTTTGTTGGGAGCGCCCATGACCGCGCCGTCTGATTTCAATTCGATTCCTGAGCTCGATGCCACGCTTGTATTCTGTGTTGCCTATGATGGCTCGTCCTATAGCGGATTTGCCGAGCAGCCGGGCCAGACGACCGTTGCGGGCGAGTTGCGCCGCGCTATCGAGACGCTGCTGCGCCGCCCGATCGATCTGACGTGTGCGGGTCGTACCGATGCCGGCGTGCATGCGGTGGCCCAGTACATTAGCGTGCCCGTAACGGACGCTGAGCTTGCTCTGACGCGCCGTAGGTGGCTGAGGGCTATGGATGCCCTCCTGCCCAAAGATATCGCCATAAACGAGGTCTACAAGGCCCGTAGGGGCTTTTCTGCCCGCTTTGACGCGCGGTCCCGTACGTATACGTACCGTATTGCCGATCGCGATGCGCGCCCCGTGCTCTCGCGCGGTGCGGTGTGGTGGCATCGCTATCCCCTCGACGTCGATGCGATGGCGGCCGCCTGCCCTGCGCTTTTGGGCGAGCAGGACTTTAAGAGCTTTTGCAAGGTTGCCTCTGCTGTGGGCAAGCCCACGCACCGCTGCGTGATGCGTGCGGAGTTTGGCCACGAGGTCGCTTTTGGCGAGGATATCCTGACCTTCACTATCGAGGGCAATGCGTTTTTGCACTCGATGGTGCGTACCATTGTAGGAACGCTCGTGGAGATTGGCATGCATCGTCGCGATCCCCAGTGGATGCGCGAGGTTATTGACGCCCGTGACCGAACCGCTGCGGGTCCCACGGCGCCTGCCTGCGGCCTTACGTTTATGGGTGTGGATTACGGCCCCGACGAGCTTGTCGTTCTCGACTAGGGGAGTGCTCGGCGCGTCTGTGCCTTGCACATACTATGTGTGAGCTGCGCGTGTGCAACATCTGTTCTTGGCGTGCAACATGTTAGGCGGCTCGTTGCTTTTATAGCTCGGGTGTACCATGAACGACAGTTTGATTTGGTGCTATCGAGAGGATGGAAAACTTGGTTCGACGTTGTTCGCATCCGCGACTTTCGGTGATCCTTGTGGTAGAAGGTTCGCCCAGCTATGCGATGCGTGCGCTCGAGAGTATCCAGAACCAAGACCTCTATGATTTGCAGATTGTCGTTGTCTGCCGCGATGCTGTGCCCGGTGTGCGCCATTCGCTTCAAGTTGCTGCCGACAGGGACATCCATATTGATTTGATTGACGTCGAGGACGCGAAGCGCGGCGCTTGTCTTCGTGCCGGTTTTGATGCCTCGCGCGGCTCTCAAATCATCGCCATGAACGCCGATGAGTGGTTTGCTCCGCAGGCCCTTTCCAAGATGGTCGATATCGCGTGCGATACTGCGGCAGACATTGTGCTCCCCTCGGTGTCGCTCGATCGATACGATGCGCATCGCGAGCGTCATTCGCGCGTCTTGGATGCTGCCTCTATTGCCATAGAAGACGAGTCTTCTATGGTGACTGGGCTGCCCCAGTTGATTTTAGGCGGCTTGGTTGCTCAAGTCTCTGGCGTGATGTACAGCCGTCCACTGTTTGAGGCATGTCTTTTGTGCGATAAGACGTTTCGCACGGTTGGGTTTATGGCGTGCGCGCTCTCGCAGGCACAGCGCGTCTCCGGATGCGGCGACGCTTGTTTCCACGCGGCGGCGCCTAAGCTTACAGATGCCTTTGATCCCACCATGTATGCCAAGGTATCCGATGACGCCCGGGCGCTCGACGAGCTTGCGGACATGGGCGTGGATTACCGCATTCTGTTCGTCGAGGCGTCGGAGAGCGCCATCGTGCGCCGCTATAAGGAG
>URTP01000140.1 GCA_900550835.1 uncultured Collinsella sp.
AGCACGGCGCCGTTAAGCGCCTTGGGGGCCAGCAGCTCGCAGAACTCAACACCGTCGGCAAGAGCAAGATCAAGCTCTTCCTCGTCAGCGGGCATCTGCTTCTTGGTGCGGCGATACACCAAGCGCACGTTCTTCACGCCAGCCAGACGCTTGGCCACGCGAGCCGCGTCCATGGCGGTGTTGCCGGCGCCAATGATCACGACGTCCTCGCCCAGCTCGAGCTTCTCGCCCTTCTTGGCGGCCTCGAGGAACTCCAGCACGTCGAGCTCGGCGCCCTCGCCCAGGCCCGCAGAGCCGGGCATCCAGGCACCGGTGGCCACGACCACGTCGGTAAAGCCCTGGGCCTTGAGCTCGTCAATGGACTCCACGCGGGCGTTGAGCTGAACCTTGGCGCCAAAGGCCAGGCAGAGCTCAGCGTCGTGCGAGATATCGTCGCTGGCGATACGGAACTCGGGGATGACGTGACGGACTACACCGCCGAGCGAATCGCGGGCCTCAAAGATGGTAACGGGCACGCCGGCACGCGTCAGGAAGAACGCCCGCCGATAACGGCAACGTTGCGCTCGGCGTCGTTGGCGATGGCCTGGGCGCGCAGCTTGGGCAGCACGGTGGTCATGGCCTCGCGGGCGGCCTTGAGCTTGCTGGCGCGAATCTGGGCGCCCTCGGGCTCGTAGAAGGCACGCTCGCAGGCACGGCCGCAGGGATGCGGGCAGATGGTACCGGTAATGAACGGCAGGGCGTTGCGCTCGATGATGATGTTAAGCGCGTCCTCGTAGCGGCCCTCGTCAACAGCCGCCAGGTAGGCGGGAATATCCTGCTGGATGGGGCAGCTCGTGCGGCACGGCGTGGTAAAGCAGTCGGAAAGCGGGCTCTTGCCGGCGACCTTGCGGTCGGGCAGCGGGCGCAGCGGCTTCTTGTAGAGCGGGTTGGTGAGCGAGTCGGTCTGGATCGCGGTCACGGCCTCGAGAGAGACGCCCGTGAACGGCTTGCCATCCAGGTTGGCAAACTCGCCGGCCATCTGGCTAAAGCGCTCGTAGCCACCGGGCTTGAGTACGTCGGTCGCCAGGGTGACGGGCCAAATGCCGGCGTCATACAGGGCACGGATGTTGTAGACCGTGGCACCGCCGGAGTAGCTGATGCGCAGCTTGCCATCGAACTGCTCGGTAATGCGGCGGGCGGCCTCGATGGTCAGCGAGAACAGCGAACGGCCGGACATGTACATCTCGGTAGAAGGCAGCTCGTTCCTCGTCACGTCGACGGGGAACGTGTTGGTCAGCTTGACGCCAAACTCCAGGCCGCGCTCGGCGCACAGGGCAATCAGGCGCTCGAACATGGGCACGGCGTCGACCCACTGCAGGTCCTCGCGGAAGTGCGTGTCATCGAAGACGATGTAGTCAAAGCCCAGCTCGTTCAGGCGCTGGCGGGCAAACTCATAGCCCAGCAGCGTGGGGTTGCACTTGATGTAGGTGTTGAGGCCCTTCTCGGTGATCAGATAGGTCGCGATGCGCTCGATCTCCGCCGGCGGGCAGCCATGCAGCGTGGACTCAGTGATGGAGTTGGAGACGCGCGCCGGGATGGACTCGACAAACGCGGCATCGACATGCTCAAACTTGTCCAGGTTAGCGAGCGCCCACGTGCGGC
This sequence comes from uncultured Collinsella sp., assembly GCA_900550835.1. Taxonomy (GTDB): domain Bacteria; phylum Actinomycetota; class Coriobacteriia; order Coriobacteriales; family Coriobacteriaceae; genus Collinsella. The sequence goes on from URTP01000140.1 coordinate 1,642, forward strand.
ACTCGTTCCAGACGTCGGAGCCGCTGGCGTCCTTCATGCCCTCGATGTAGGCGTCGACCTTGGGGCTCTTAATACCCTCGAGGTCATAACCCACGGACATGTTGAAGACAAAGCCGTCCGGGCTACCCAGACCGTACTCGCGAGCGATCAGGTGGCAGGCAAACCATGCCTTCACGTACTCGGCAAAGGCCTGCGGAACCTCGAGCTCGGTCGACCACTCGCAGTTGTAGCACTCGTCCTGCGCCACAATGCAGGGTTTGTTCACACACTTGGAGAGCTCCTCGCCGTCCATAACCTGGACGGTCTTGAGCTCAAAGAAGCGAGAGCCTGCCACGTAGGATGCCACGATGTTCTGGGCAAGCTGCGTATTGGGACCGGCGGCCGGGCCAAACGGGGTCTCGATGCGCTCGTCAAAAATGGGAAGCGCACCCTCCTGGTTGGTCGTGACCATCTTGCGCACGCCAAAGATGGCGTCCTGGGTCTTGTGCTCCTCGATGATCCAGTTCATCAGCTGCGAAAACGGGATCGGCCTCATGATGTCGCTCATAATGAGCTCCTCTCTGTAACGCCCGACGAGACCGCGCGGCGGGCGCAAATACGGTGTAGCGCTAGCACAGCGCCGGCGACCCCGCGGAGGCCGCCTATACGCGCGTCGGATGCGGCGAAACATCCGACGCGCGTGAATCTACTTGTGAATTAGTAGGTGCGATCGTTGAGCGTGCTCCAGAGCTTCTTGGACTCGGCCATGGTCCACGCGTTGATCTTGTCCTCATCAATGCCAACGAACTCGCGATCCTTGTACAGGACGCGGCCGTTGATGATGGTGGTGCGGCAGTTTTTGCCCATCATGCCAAAGAGCATGTGACCGTCGATGTTCTCCTCGCTCAGCGGCGTAAAGGGCTTGTAGTCCATAACGATGACGTCGGCGGCAGCGCCGGCCTCGAGCACACCGAGCTTGCGATCGAAGTACTTGCTCGCCATCTTGGCGTTGTTCTCGAACAGCATGGTCATGGCCTCGCACCAGCCCACGTTGGGCATGGCGGCGTTGTGGCGCTGAATGATCAGGAAGACCTTGAGGCTCTCGAGCATATCGTGGGTGTAGGCGTCGGTGCCCATGCACACGGGAATGCCGCGGCGGAAGAACTCGAGCACGGGGGCGCAGCCCACGGCGTTGCCCATATTGGATTCGGGGTTGTTGACGAGCCAGGTACCGGACTCCTTGACGATATCCATCTCGGCAGGCGTCACGTGGATGCAGTGGCCGAGCATGGTGTCGGGACCCAGCAGATTGTGCTGCAGCAGGCGCTCGACGGGGCTGATGCCACCGCGGTTGAGGCGGGAGTCCCACACGTCATTCATGCCCTCGCACACATGGATGTGGAAGCCGGTCAGGCCGTTGTTGGCCTCGGCCATCTTATCCATGGTCTCGTCCGACAGCGTAAAGGTGGCATGTCCGCCAAACATGGCGGCGATCATGTGGTTGTCGTTATCGCGACGCTCCTTGGCGGCCCACTGGGCAAACTCGGCGTTCTCGGCAATGGCCTGGTCGCATTTTTCCTGGCCGCGGCGATCGGAGACCTCGTAGCACAGGCACGAACGCATGCCCAGCTCCTGAGCCGCATCCTTAATGGTAAAGAGGCTTCCCGGGATCTCGCAGAAGCTCGCATGGTGATCGAAGATCGTGGTGACGCCATCGCGGATGGAGTCCAGGATCGTGGCATAGGCGCTGGCCTTGGTGCCGTCGAGCGTCAGGTTGTCGTCGATCTTCCACCACTGCTGCTCAAGATTCTCCAGGAAGTTGGTGGGGTTGCAGCCCTTAATGGCAAGGCCGCGGGCCAGACCCGAGTAGATGTGGGTGTGGCAGTTGATAAGTCCGGGCATGATGAGGTTGCCCTGGGCGTCGACGTACTCGGCATCCGGGTACTTGGCCTTGAGCTCGCACTCGGGGCCCACTTCGACGATCGTATCTCCGTCAATGGCGACCGCACCGTTTGGAATAAACGGGGTCTGAGCGTTGCGGGTAAAAACGGAACCGTTAGCGACCAGAAGCATGGATGCTCCCTTCAACATCAGAGGCGGGGTTTGACACCTCTGACATGGCGGAGTGCGAAGCGCCGGCCTACACCGGAAACGGGCCCTCTCCCGTCAACGCTTCACCAAAGGGACAAACCCTTTGAAGTGCGGCTTGGCGCCGCATGACGTCGGCGGACGAGGCGATGCGTCCGCCGACGAATAGCACCGAATTGGTTACTTCTTGCTCTCGGGCAAGACCAGATCCACGGCAGCGTCCTTGGCGGCATCGATGTGCTGAGCCACGACCGGCGTCTGCGGAAGGATCAGGTTAAGGACAATGGCCATGATGGCGGTGGGGGTTACGGCATTGGAGCCGATGACGGTGGACACCCAGGCGGGCATACCCTCGCCGGCAAGGCAACCGCTGGCCATCCAGATACCCAGGCCAAAGACGACGGAGGTACCGACGATGGTGGTAGTGCGCTGCGTGAGGCCCTCGCGGGTGAACATGCGCACGCCGTTCATGGTGATGGTGCCAAAGACGCCGACGGTCGCGCCGCCGATGACGGGCTGCGGGATAGCGGAAAGGACGGCAGAAAGCTGCGGGAACAGACCGGCGATGGCAAAGACGGCCGCAATGATCACAAAGACCCACTTGTTGACGACCTTGTTGGAGCAGATGATGCCCACGTTCTGGCCAAGGGCGCTGGTGGGAAGACCGCCCAGCAGGCCGCCGACCATAGAGGTGAGGCCCTGGGACACGATAGCGCCGGAGAGCTCGCGCTCGGTAGGCATACGGTCGATGGAGCCCAGGCAAGCGGCGGAGACGTCACCGATAACCTGGATGGCGACCATGGGGAACACGACGGCGAGGGTAATGCAGACTTCGGGATCAAACTCGAGCGCGTAGGGCATGAGCTTGGGAAGGGCGAAGACCTGAGCGGTGGCGACGCTGGAGAAGTCGATCATGCCAAAGGGGATCGAAACGATCATGCCAACGATCATGCCAAAGAACACGGATCCCAGCTTGAGCGTGCCCTTGCCAAAGTTGGCGAGCGCAAAGACCACGGCGAAGGTGATAAGAGCGACGCACCAGGCCTGCGGAGTGCCCCACAGCGGCGTACCCATACCGCCGGCCATATACTTGACGGCCGTGGGATACAGCGAAACGCCGATGGAGAAGATGACCGTACCGGTCACGACGGGCGGGAACAGCCACTTGATCTTGCTGTAGGCCAGACCAAAGAGGACCGCGACGGCGCCGCCGACGATCTCGCCGCCCAGCAGCGCACCAAAGCTAAAGCCCGAGGCACCCATGGCCTGCAGGGCCGGCAGGAACGCGAACGAAACGCCCATGACGATGGGCAGGCCCGACCCTACGCGCCACAGCGGGAACAGCTGGATGAGCGTTCC
>URTP01000141.1 GCA_900550835.1 uncultured Collinsella sp.
CTTCCGCCACCTGGGCTTGCGGGCCTCGGCCCCGACGAGCCCCTCGAGCCTCGCCTTCTCCTCCGCCGCCCGCCTGACCGCGTCGACGTAGTAGGCGAGCACCTCCTCGTCGGCCCCCTCCGCGAACCTAATCGACTCGATCCAGGACCAGTGCGCCCGGGTCCAGTTGCCCTTCCTGCGGCCGGTGGGCGTCCTCTCGTCGAAGACGAGCCCGTGCCTGAGCAGGAACTTGGAGAGCCGCTGCTTCGAGCGCGAGAGGTCGTCCCTCGCGTCCTCGAGCGCCCTGGTCAGGTCGCGGGCGGCCTCGCACTCGTCGTCGGGGACCCACACCTCGACCACGTTGCCGACCGACAGCATGCGGGCGAGGAACTCGGCGTCGTTGCGGTCGTTCTTCCTGCGCCTGTCCGCGCTGGGCTTGATCATCTTCGAGACGGCGCCGACCACGCAGTCGACCCCCAGGCCGGAGAGCCTCTTCTGCAGGTCGAAGCCCGTGACCCCGGACTCGTACACGCACCTGGCCCCGGGGTCCACGGAACGGACCCACTCCGCGACGGCGCCGGCGTCGTAGCCGAAGGTCGCGGCGCGCACCTCCCCGGTCATGACGTCGAGGGAGACGGCCTTTATCGAGCGGGCGTGGACGTCGAGTCCGACGAAGGTGGTAGTATCGAGCATGGGAGCCCCTTCCATGAATGCGGCGTGGCCGCCACGGCTGGATTAGACACTCACCATTGTCGGCCTAATCCGCGGTCCTTCATGCAGCAGGGGCTCTCAATGTTTTATGTCCTGCTCATATCGTCTCTGCCGGCAGTTTAGGAACGTCTCTAACTGCCGGCTCGGGAACGACAAAGCGCTAGTTCACCTCGACGGGTTTGGCGCCGGGATAGCGCTCCTCAAAGTCTAGGCGGTACTTATTGTCATTGGTACCCGCCACGTTGTCGCGCGACAGCGGCGCCACGATCTCATTCTTGTGGTCCGCAGGCTTGGCGTATTTCAGGCTGATCTCCCAGGCATCACAGATTGCGTCAATGCGGTGATCCAGGTCGTCGTACAGGGCGATGATGTCCTTCCAGGAGCTGTAGTTCTTGGAGCTCGTCGGGACGTCCAGGTCCTCGACGATGTCGTAATACTGCTCGATGGTGTCCTCCGTGCGCTCGGCGACGTCGGCGAGATTTTGACGGGTGGTTCGATCCTCTTCCAGATAGTTGCCGTTGAAGTTCTGCGCGCAGCCACGGACCTGGCTGTCGAGATCTTCGAGCAGGTCGTAGTATTCGCTCAGGCGACGGTAGAGGTTCTGCTCGGAGAGCGTTGCTTCGCCGCCATCCTCGTCGTCATCGTCATCATCGTCGTACAGGCTGTTGGGATCGCCGAGAGGCTTTAGGTCATCGTCGTCGACGTCATGGTGCAGCTTAGCTACCGCGGCAGTCGTCTGCGTGGCGGCGTTGTCGAAAGGCTTGATCACAAAGAAAACGACCAGGGCGATGATGATCGCCACCAGCACAACAATAACGGCGATAAGCGGCCCGGTGCCGCTCTTTTTGGGAGCGGGGGTCTGTGGCGAAGCGGGCGCGTATGCGGGAGCCGGCTGCTGTTGGGGCGAGCCGCTCGCGACGGGTATGCGCTGCGTGGTCTCGACGGCCTCGGTCCTTGCGGCAGGGTCGGGGCTATAGGCGAGGGAGTCATCCGCCTTGGCTTGCGGCGTATCAAGGGAGCCGGTCTGCTCAAAAGCGGGCTGGCTATCGCTTGCGGCTGTTTGCTCAACGGGTGCACCGCATGAGGTGCAGAACTTGGCATCATCTGCAAGAAGCTTGCCGCACGAGGCGCAATACCGAGACATTGCCACTCCTTTCGCCACATTTCAATGCAATACGACGATTATACCCAGCATCCAAAATTCCCCATCATAAGTTGCGGTGAAATAGGGACTGTTTGGCGGTCTCAGAGCTTCAATCAGTCCCTATTTCACCGCAACTTTGGAAAGGCGCCTTTAGCCATTGGGGACGCGCCGAGCACTGGGGTATCATGGCTTGGTTGATATATCTGCATTTACGCGCCTTGTAGGAAGGGGCTGCGCCCATGGCTTTTGAGCCTGCTCAACATAGCTTTATCACGCTCGAGGGCGTCGACGGTGCCGGCAAGTCCACGCAGGCGCGCCTGCTTGCCCGCGCGCTCGAACTCGCTGGCTATCAGGTCGTAACTCTGCGCGAGCCGGGTGGCACTGCCATCAGCGAAAAGATTCGCGCCCTGCTGCTCGACCCCGCCAACACGGCGATGGGCGATACCTGCGAGCTGTTGCTCTACGAGGCTGCGCGTGCCCAGTTGGTGCACGAGGTCATAGCCCCCGCCCTTGCGGCCGGCAAGGTGGTCCTGTGCGATCGCTTCTACGATTCCACGACCTGCTACCAGGCATTTGCCGACGGCCTCGATCGCCAGATGGTGCGCGACGCCAACAACCTGGCCGTCGCGGGAACGCACCCGGCGCTCACACTCGTCTACCACATCACGCCCGAGCAGGCGGCGCTACGCATGGCAGCCCGTGGCGCGGCAGATCGCATGGAGGCTAAGGGCATGGCATTCCAGGAGCGTGTCTACGAGGGGTTTTGCGCAATTGCTGCCGAGGAGCCAGACCGCGTAAAGCTCATCGACGCCACTACGACCGTCGAGGAAGTCTTCGAGAAGACGGTCGAGCAGGTTCGCGCGTACGGTCTCGACATTCCGCAGGAAGCCGTCGCCGCCGCGCTTGCCAAGGAGGCCGAGTAACATGGCCCCCGCTCAGGCAAGCCTGCTGGCCAAGCTCGACACCCAAGAGCGCGTGCGTGACTTTTTGACCAATGCCGTCGCTAGCGGTCGCGCATCGCACGCCTACCTGTTTTTGGGCGCTCCCGGCGCGGGCAAGCTCGACGCCGCGTGGGCGCTCGCCCAAGCCTTCCTGTGCGAGCAGAATGGCTGCGGCTCATGCGATAGCTGCGTGCGCGTCGCCCGCCATACGCACCCCGACGTGCACTATTACACGCCCGAGAGCGCCACGGGTTACCTCATTGCCCAGACCCGCGAGCTGCTCGATGACGTGCCACTGGCGCCCATCCGTGCCAAGGCCAAGGTCTACATCATCGACCGTGCCGAGCAACTGCGTGCCAACACCGCCAACGCACTGCTCAAAACGCTCGAGGAGCCGCCCGAGGGCGTTATGTTTATCTTGCTGGGCACCTCGGCCGACGTGATGCTGCCCACTATCGTGAGTCGTTGCCAGTGTGTGCCGTTTCGGCTGGTATCGCCCGCCGTCGCCGCGCAGGCCGTGAGCCGCGCCACCGGTCAGGACCCTGCGCGTTGCCGCATGGCGGTCGCCGTGGCGGGAAGCCCCACACGCGGCATCGAGTTTCTTAAGAGCGCCGAGCGCCAGGACGCCCGCCGTCAGATGGTCCGTGCCATCGACTCACTCATTGCCGCCGACGAGGCCGACGTGCTCAGTCGCGCCAAGTCGCTCATCGTCGCCGTCAAGGCGCCGCTCGCCGAGGTCAAGTCCACGCAGGAAAAGGTACTCGAGCAAAACGCCGACTACCTGTCGCGTGGAGCATTGAAGCAGCTTGAGGACCGCAACAAGCGCGAACTCAACGCGCGCGAGCGTTCGGGTATCATGGAAGCGCTGGCGAGCGCGCGGACGCTCATGCGCGACGTGCTGCTGACACTTCAGGACGAGGCAGCCGACGTGGTGAACGAGGACGTGCGCGACACGATCGGTCGGCTTGCCGCCGCGACCAATGTTGCGGGTGCCACCCAGGCGCTCGAGGCGGTCGCGACCGCCGAGCGCAACATCGCCAGAAACGTTACTCCCCAGCTGGCCATCGAGGTCATGCTGTTCGATATCAGGAAGGCACTGAAATGCCGTTAGTCGTACCCGTTAAGTTTACCTACGCCTCGCGCGACCTGTGGTTTGACCCGCAGGACCTGGATATCCTCGAGGCAGATTACGCTATTTGCTCCACCGAGCGCGGAACCGAGATCGGCCTGGTCACGGCTGATCCCTTCGAGGTACCGCAAGACGAGATCGGTCAGCCGCTCAAGCCCGTGCTGCGTGTGGCGAGCGACATCGACCTGCAGCTTGCCGACGACCTGGCCATCCAGGGTGACGAGGCCATGGTCGATTTCCGCCGTCTGGTCAAAGAGCTCGACCTCGAGATGAAGCCGGTCGGCGTCGAGTACCTGTTTGGCGGCGAGAAGGCCGTGTTCTACTTTGCCGCCGAGGAGCGCGTCGATTTTCGCCAGCTCGTCAAGGATCTGTCCTCGACGCTGCACATTCGCGTCGACATGCGCCAGATCGGCGTGCGCGACGAGACCCGCCTGGTGGGCGGCTATGCCCAGTGCGGCCAGGAGCTCTGTTGCACGCGCTTTGGCGGACAGTTTGAGCCCGTCTCGATCCGCATGGCAAAAGAGCAGGACCTGCCGCTCAATTCCTCCAAGATCAGCGGCGTGTGCGGCCGCCTGATGTGCTGCCTGCGCTACGAGTTCGAGGCCTACAAGGACTTTAAGAGCCGCGCGCCCAAAAAGAAGACGCTTATCGATACGCCGCTCGGCAAGGCGCGTATTCAGGAATATGACACGCCGCGCGAGCAGCTGGTGCTGCGCCTGGAGAACGGCAAGGTCTTTAAGGTCAACCTGGCCGATATGACGTGCTCGGAGGGCTGCAAAAAGAAGGCTGCCGAGCAGGGCTGCAATTGCCGCCCCGACTGCGTGACGCGCGATGTGCTCGAGCACATCGAGTCGCCCGAGATGCGCCTGGCGCTCATGGAGCTCGATCGCGAGAACGGCGTCGACGTGGGCGATGGCCTGTCGAGCGCCGACCGTCTTGCTGGCACGTCGATGCCCAAGCGCCGTCGTCGCGATGCCGATTCCGATGCTCGCGCCGGTCAGGGGCAGGGCGAGGGTCGTGGCCGCGGAAAGGGCCGTGGCAATGCCGCAACGCCTGAGGCCGAGGAGGCCGCTGGCGGCCGTCGCCG
>URTP01000142.1 GCA_900550835.1 uncultured Collinsella sp.
CACGCAAAGGAAAGCACTTAATGTGCTTTCCGTCTTGCGCAGGACTGTAGAGCAGGAAAGTTCATATGCGCCGCCCGGCTCCCGCCGCTCCCGAGGGGCATCTCTCATGCAAAAACTTTTGTTGGGTAAAGTCCGAGGTCAGTGGCGTTTTATACCGAGAATTTCAAAAAAGTTGAAAATTCATTACAAATTTGCGTTGACTTTAGGTAACTAAAGTTTCATACTCCTTTTCAACCACTGGGGGATGTGAACACGCACGGATCGTTCGCATCATGATTGAAGAGGGTTTCTTAGACATGTTCACGCATCAGCTAAACATTATCAGCGTAGTAATTATCTGATGCGGGTTAGCACATACAGCTAGCCCGTACGATAACGGGCGGCTGATGAAGATGAGGGCCGTCGAGCGCAACCGACGGCCCTCATTTTTTATGTCTAGGAAGTTCTTTTTAGAGGAGGAAATGTAATGAACGGAGTTTTGCTCATGGTTGTGGCCGCGGCGGTGCTCGCCTGCGGCTATCTGGGCTACGGCCGCTGGCTGGCCAACAAGTGGGGCGTTGACAAAGAGGCCCTCACGCCGGCCAAGCGCATGAAGGACGGCAAGAGCTTCTCGCCCGTCTCCGCCTTTACCGCGTTCTCGCATCAGTTCAGCTCGATCTGCGGTGCTGGCCCTGTCACGGGTACGATCGTCGCCATGGCCTCTGGCTGCCCGTCGTGCTCTGGGTCCTCGTCGGCGGCATCTTCTTTGGCGCCGTCCACGACTTTGGTGCTCTGTACGCTTCGATGAAGAACAACGGCAAGTCGCTCGCTCAGCTCATCGAGAAGTACATCGGCAAGACCGGCCGTCGCCTGTTCCTGCTGTTCTGCTGGCTGTTCTGCATCATCGTCATCGCCGCCTTCACCGACATGGTCTGCAAGACGTTCATGTTCACCCCGGCCGTTGACGCTTCTGGCGCCGCTACCGGTGCCATCGACTTCACCAAGTCCTATGCCGCTGGCTGCGCTGGCACCATCTCCATCCTGTTCACCTTCGTCGCTATCGCCTTTGGTTGGGCCCAGAAGAAGTTCAACCTCACCGGTGCCGCCGAGTTCGTCACCGGCGTGGTCCTTATGGTTCTCATGTTCGCCGTCGGTATGCAGTTCCCGGTCTACCTGGATAAGTTCCAGTGGTTCGCCGTCGTCATGGTCTACCTGGTCTTCGCTGGCGCTATGCCCATCCAGATGCTCAAGACCCCGCGTGACTACCTCACTTCCATCATGATGATCGTCATGATCGCCTGCGCTGTCCTCGGCATCGTCGTCCTGGGCGTTAACGGCCAGGCCACTATCACCGCTCCGGTCTTCACCGGCTTCTCCACTGCCTCCGGCATGATGTTTCCGGTCCTGTTTGTCTCCGTCGCTTGTGGTGCTCTCTCCGGTTTCCACAGCCTCGTTTCTTCCGGCACCTCTTCTAAGCAGGTCGAGAAGGAGCAGGACGCCGTCAAGGTCGGTTATGGCGCCATGATCGTCGAGTCCTTCGTCGGCATCCTTGCCATCATCGTCGCCGGCATCATGTTCTCCGATATGAACACCGCCGGTACTGGCGCCCTCAACGCCGGTGTCGCTTCCACCCCGTTCCAGATCTTCGCCGCTGGCATCTCCCGCGGTATGCAGGCCTTCGGTGTTGACGGTACGCTCGCTACCGTCTTCATGACCATGAACGTTTCCGCTCTGGCCCTGACCTCGCTCGACGCCGTCGCCCGCATCGCCCGCACCTCGTTCTCCGAGTTCTTTGCCCAGACCAACGACGCCCTGGCCATCGAGTCCAAGGCCGGCTACATGAAGGTTCTCGGCAACCCCTGGTTCGCCACGGTCGTCACCCTGCTTCCCGGTCTCGCCCTTGCCTTTGGTGGCTATGCCAACATCTGGCCGCTCTTTGGTGCTTCCAACCAGCTGCTCGGCGGTATGACCATGATCACCCTCGCCGTGTTCTGCAAGTGCACCGGCCGCAAGGGCTGGATGCTCTACGTGCCCGTCGCCTTCCTGCTCTGCTGCACCTTCACCTCGCTGGTCCAGAGCGCCATGGGCTGCATGACCGCCGTCCAGGCCTACGGTTTCTTCGGCACCATCCCGGCTACCGCCACCACGGCCGCCGTTTCCGTCGCCGCCACCAAGGGCCTGCAGCTCGTTTTCGCCGTCCTGCTGATGGTCCTGGGCCTCATCGTCGCCGTCAACTGCCTCAAGGAGTTCTTCGGCAAGGAGGCCGGCTCCATGCCTGATGAGGAGCCCGAGTGGTCCGAGATGGGCAAGGCCGAGTACGGTCGCGCCGCTGCCGCTGAAGCTCCTGCCGACGCCGAGGCCGCCAAGGCCTAGTCAGCTTGATGGACTAACCGTTCCATCCATATGACTCGGAAAGACCGGGTCCGCGACTTCGCGGGCTCGGTCTTTTTTTCATGCGAAAGCGGGTGACGCTCGAGTGTTCTCGCAGATGTTTTGCGTGAATAAGGGCGCGCGTTGTACCATATAAACGTATATGTGTACATATGAAAGGGGCCCCGTGGCCAAGACGGTATATTCCGATAATCAAAACAATGTCGATGCTTTGGCTGAGCGCCTGAGCAGCCAGACGTCGCTTTCTGCCGAGCGCGCCAAGCTGGTTGCCTACGACCTGCTCTGCCGCAAGGCGCTCAAGATCAAGTCGAGCGCGCTGGCGCAGATTTTCCGTTCCGTCGATAAGGAATGCAACACCAAGGTGATGCGCGACGAACTCATCGCGGCAAAGATCGTTACCAAGATCGAGGGCAGCGGCATTAACGGGCGCCCGGCGTTCTATACCATCAATGCCGAGATCCGCGATGCCCAGGAGCAGCCTGCCGAGTCCGTCGAAGATTTTGTCGTCGAGGATTTCGCTGACGTGCCTGCTGTGGAAGAAGTTGCTCCGCGTGAGCATGTCGATACCGATGAGTTGCTCGATGAGAACGTCGTGCGTGCCTTTACGGCCAAGGCAGGACGCGGCGGTTTTGGCGGGGGCGGCAAGCGCGATGCACAGCGCCGCGCCCAGCAGGAGCGCTTCCGTCGCGCCGTTGCTCGAAAGGGCGAGACGGATGCCGAGGCTGTTGAGACCGAGGTTGCTGCCGAGTCGCAGAGGCCCGCGAAGGAGCAAAAGCCCGTGGAGGCCCAGGAGCCCCAGCGTCGCCGTGGTGCCCACTTTAAGGCTGCGCAGCAGGATGTCGCGCATGAGGTTGAAGAGCCTTCCGAGGCTGCAGACGATGTTGAGGAGTCTGCCAAGAAGGCTCCGGGTTCATGCCGTCCCGGGCGTGGTTTTGCGAGGCGCGCGTATCCCGTAAGGCGTCAGGAGAAGGGCGAGCCGGCTTCGACCGCTCAGGCCGAGAAGGCCGAACAAACCGAGAAAACCGTTGAGCCGGCGGCTCGCGAGCAGCAACCTCCCGAGTCGCAGCCTGCGGCTGACACTGAGGTCAAAGCTCAACAGACCGCTGATAAGCAGGCTGGGGAGAGCGCCTCAGGCAAGCCCCGCCGTCGTCGTCACCGCGGCGGTCGTGGCTCAAATGCCGAGGCCGCGGCCGAGAAGACAGCGACACAAAACGGAGATGAGAAGGCCGAGACTCCGGTGGATCAGGTCAAGCGCCAGCCGGCGAAGGAGGCCAAGTCCGATCGTCCGCAAAAGCGCTCGTCTGCGCCCAAGCAGGAACGTAATACCCGGGCAGATTCCAAGCGTAAGCCTCATGCACAGGCTGAGCCTGCCGCGGCTGATAGTGCTACCCAGCAGCCCGAGTCGGCCGTCCACGGCGAGGTATCGGCGTTTGCCCTTGCCCGCGTTTTGGGCAGGCAGCTGCTCAAAGTTGTCCCTACGCCTACGGCGCTCTCTAAGATCAAGGAGCAGCAGACTCAAATTGTTAAGGTCGAGGGCAAGGACGGCAAAAAGGCGCCGCAGCGCACTCAGCACAACGAGATGTCCAACCGCAAGATTGCCGAGGAAATCGCAATCATCCAGGCTTGGATCGAGCAAAACCGAGGTGCCGATACGCCGGTTGCCTCGCGCCGCCAGCGTGCCTACCAGATTTTTAACGATGAGAAGGCCTTTGACGGCAAGCACGGCGAGCGCCTAATTCGGCGTATGACCGAAAAGGGCATCAGCATGCAGGCGATTAAGGTCGCCCCCAACCGCCCCGTTCACTTTACGGGTTTCTTTACGCTGGGCGCCGATAAGCCGTTCATTATGGTCGAGAACCTGGACACCTACGATGAGATCGTCAGGCTGCTGCGTGGCCGCAAGCACGCCAAGCTCTTTGGCATCAAGGTGGGCGGCGTGATTTTTGGCGGCGGATGCAAGGCGAGCGTCTCGCATGCCCTGGACGATTATCTGGCTGAGATCGGCTATCGCTTTAACTACGTCTACTACGTGGGCGATATCGACCGCGAGGGCGCGCGCATCGTCGAGCAGGCTCGCAATGCCAATGTGGTTGAGATTCGCCTGCATGCCGGCATGTACCGCGCCATGCTCGCCGAGCATAAGCGTCGCGTGAAGGCCGGCGGCGAGTGCGAGCCCGCGGCTGCCAACCAGGGCGTGCCGCAGAACTTGGCGGCGACGATCAAGGATCTGCCCATGGTCACGCGCGTGCAGTTCCGCAATGTGCTGCGCGAGGGCGGGCGCATTCCGCAGGAGATTCTGATGACCGCCGACTATCGGGATGGCGACTCGGGAAGCTTCGACCGCATGCTGAACAACTAAATTCCGCCGGCCCCGGGAGAGCGGGGACACCGGCTTAGGTTTCCTGCTCTACAGTCCTGCTCACGACGGAGGCCACATTAAGTGGCCTCCTGTTCGTGCGGAACTCGCGATAAACCTAAGCCGGTGTCCCCGCTCTCCCAGGG
>URTP01000143.1 GCA_900550835.1 uncultured Collinsella sp.
AGGTACCACGCCGCGCTCACGCAGGGCGGTAGCCGCTGCCAGATCGTGAACGAACACGCACGGCTGCGTGTTCTCGGTCTGCGAGAGTTCCTCCTTGGAGGCGCTTCGGCACTGCTCACTGGTCCCCGGGCGCACCTCGTCGGCAATGGCGAACACCTCGGCGGCCGCCGGCGATGCCTCGATCAGGTCGACGCCCATCGCGGGGTGCTGGGCGCCCTGGCCGGCAAACAGAAACGCTACGCCACCCATGCGCACGCACCCTTCAGGACGTGCTCGGCGCCATCGACCAGGTCGTCAACGATTTCACGTGCGCTTTGGCGCTCGTTGACCATGCCGGCAATCTGTCCACACAAAAACGAGCCCTCTTCGTAATTGCCGTCCTTGGCGGCCTTGCGAAGGGTGCCCGTGCCCATGGCCCCGAGCTCCTCGACGCTTACGCCCGCCGCCTCGCTCTTGGCGTAGGCGTTGGTGAAGGGGCTCTTGAGGGCACGCACCGGGTGTCCCGTCGAGCGGCCGGTCGCACGCGTCGAGGTGTCGTTGGCCTTCAGGACCATCTCCTTGTACTGCTCCGATACGGTGCACTCATCTGCGATCAGAAAGCGCGTACCCACCTGCACGCCGGCGGCGCCCAGCATAAAGGCGGCCGCCACGCCGCGGCCATCAGCGATACCGCCAGCCGCAACCACGGGAATATCGACCGCATCGACAACCTGCGGCACCAGTGCCATCGTCGAGGTCTCGCCAATATGGCCGCCTGATTCGGTACCCTCGGCAACCACGGCAGTGGCTCCACGACGCGCCACGAGGCGCGCCAGCGCCACCGAGGCAACGACCGGGATGACCTTGATGCCCGCCTCGTTCCACGCCTTCATGTACTTGGTGGGATTGCCGGCACCCGTCACGACGACCGGCACCCGCTCGTCAATCACGACCCGCGCGACCTCGTCGGCAAACGGGCTCATGAGCATGACGTTGACGCCAAAGGGCTTATCCGTCCTGGCGCGCAGCTCATGAATCTGGTCGCGCAGCCAGTTGGCGTCGGCGTTCATGGCCGCGATAATCCCTAAGCCGCCCGCCTCGGACACTGCGGACGCCAGCGAGGCGTCGGCGATCCAGGCCATACCGCCCTGGAACACGGGCTTTTCGATGCCGAGCAGATCGCAGAGAGGAGTCTTGAGCATCTCTACTTCTCCAATGCCGCCTCGACCGTATCGGCGAACTCGCCGACCGTCTTGGGGTTCTCCTCGGTATCGAGCTGGATGCCAAACTCGTCCTCAACGGCGACGAGGATCTCGACGGTGCCCAGACTGTCGAGACCAATCTCCTCGAGCGTGGACTCGGGCTTCATCTCGACGTCGTCAAGACCGGCGGTCTCGCGGATAACATCGCAAACGCGCTCGAAGGTCTTCTGATCTGCCATGGTAGTTCTCCTTTGTTTGTGCCCTAGGGGCGTTTTTATTTCCTATGTGCAACTACTTCCAACGAAGTAGATAGCCACCTATATCCAGACCGGCGCCAAATCCAACGAGGGTGATGGTGTCGCCCGTGTGAAGTGCACCGGCGTTTGCCAGCCGGTCGAGGGCAAGCGGAATGCATGCGCTCGAAATGTTGCCGGTCTCGCGCAGCGTTCGAACCACGCGCTTGTCTGGCACACCGAGGCGCTTGACCGCCTGACTCAGGATTCGTTCGTTAGCCTGATGGAATACAAAATGGTCGATGTCCTCGACCGAAATGCCCGCATCGCTCGCAAGCTTATGGACCGTGTCGCAAATCGCGTTGACGCCGAACTTGAACACGCGGCGGCCATTCATGGACAGCACGCTCTCGCTATCTGCGGAGGCCTTAAACGGCGAGGTGCCGACCAGACCGGGAACGCACAACGTCTCGACGTCGGGCGCCGTCGAAAGCTCAACGGCAAGGGGGCTGTCTCCCCCAGCCTCAATCACCGCGGCGCCTGCCCCATCGCCAAAGAGCACACAGGTGGCGCGGTCGGTCCAGTCGAGCGCGCGCGTCATCTGCTCGGCGGCAACGACAAGCACATGCTTGGCTCGTCCTCGGGCGATATAGCCCTCGGCAACATCGAGCGCAAATACGAAGCCGGCGCAGGCAGCCGAGACATCGAAGGCAGGGCACGTCGCGCCCAGTCGCTCAGCAACGGCACACGCCTCGGCGGGAACAAGGTGGTCACCCGTCGTCGTCGAGCAGACGATCAGATCCAACTGGCTCGCGTCGATTCCGGACACCTGAAGTGCCCGCTCGCTCGCCGCTACGGCAAGGTCGTCAAGTGACTCGGTGGTGCAGACGTGGCGACTCTTAATACCTGTGCGGGTAAAAATCCACTCATCCGAGGTATCGAGGAACTCGGACAGCTCGTCATTGGAAACACTGCGCTTAGGAAGCGCCGAGCCTGTTCCAAGAATCGTGAAACCCATCACTAACCTCCTTTGAGTTGTTGACGTGTTTACATCGACCAAGAGAGGATAGCGCATTTCAGTCGTTGTTAACGTGTTAACATTAAATTGTCCAAATGCGACAAAGGCTTCACATTGTGTCTCTCTCGACACCATTGCGTTATTCACTTATTCATTAAGGAGGTAGCAGCCGTTATGGATGCCAAATTGACGATAGTCGACGTAACCGGATCGACCAACGATGACCTGCTCGAAGCAGGAAAACAGGGAGCGCCGCACGGCACAGGACTTGCCGCCCGGGCTCAGACAGCAGGACGCGGCCGGCGCGGCCACAAGTGGGATTCAACCGCCGGCAACCTATTGCTTTCGATTGTCCTGCGTCCATGCGTTAATCCTGCGAAGTACTCTGGTCTTGCTGCCGTCAGCGGCCTAGCGGTGCTCGAGGCGCTCGAAAAACAGGGTCTTGCAAACGAGATTGGCCTCAAATGGCCCAACGACCTGGTCGCGCGTGGACGCAAACTCGGCGGCATTCTGGTCGAGGCCGCACGCGATAACGAAGGCAAACCTTTCGCCGTCTGTGGCATTGGTGTCAATGTGAACTATGCGCCCCAAGAGGTGCCCGATGGCGGCCTGCCGGCAATCGGTCTCTCGGACCTTAACGAGAACGTTCCAGCTGTCGACATGCTCCTCGATGAGGTCTATCACGCAGTTATAGACGCTATAGATGCCTGGGCAGAACGCCTCAACGCCATGGAAGAAAACACCGGACCGCTCGCGCCCGTCCACGGCGAATATGTCGCTCACCTCAATTGGATTGGAAAGCACGTTATCGCCCGCTCCCCTGCCGGTGACGAGCTGGCGCGAGGCATCTTTAAAACGGTCGATGGCTTTGGTCGTGCGTGCATCGAAACAGAAGACGGCTTGCGATCCTTCCATTTTGAGGAAGCGTCATTGCGCCCCTTGAGTGAGTAGGTCGCCACAGCCAGCCGCTCGGCAGCCTTACCCGGCGATCCAAACCCATCATGCAAAACAAAAGGGCCCCGCTACCGTAACGGCAGCGGGGGCCTTTAAGCTATGAGCGATATCGCTTAGAGCTTGATGTCGATGTCGACGCCAGCGGGGAGGTCGAGACGCATAAGCGAATCAACGGTGCCCGAGGTGGGGTCGAGGATGTCGATGAGGCGCTTGTGGGTGCGCATCTCGAACTGCTCACGGGAGTCCTTGTTCACGTGCGGCGAGCGGATAACCGTGTACAGGTTGCGCTCGGTGGGCAGGGGGACAGGACCGGAAACGCGAGCGCCGGTCTTCTGAGCGGTCTCGACGATGAGCTTCGCGGACTGATCGACGACCTCGTGATCATAGCCCTTGAGGCGAATGCGGATCTTCTGGGTAGCCAACTTAAACCTCCAAAGAGTGCGAGAGATGTTCTCGCAGGATTACGTAACAGGGAGCTCGAACTTAGGCGTTCTTGCTCATGACCTCGTCCACGATGGACTTGGGCGCGGGCTCATAAGAGTCGAACTGCATCGTGTAGGATGCACGGCCCTGGGTCTGGGAGCGAAGGTCGGTAGCGTAACCGAACATCTCGGACAGAGGAACCATAGCGGTGACACGGGCAGTGCCATCGGTGGATTCCTGGTTCTGGATCGCGCCGCGGCGGCTGTTCAAGTCGCCAATGACGTTGCCCATATACTCGTCGGGAACAACAACGTCAACCTTCATGATGGGCTCCATAATGACGGGATCAGCCTTCTTCATAGCATCCTTGAATGCTAAGGAACCAGCTACCTTGAATGCCATTTCAGAAGAATCGACTTCATGGTAAGATCCGTCGTATACTGTAGCGTGTACACCAACAACAGGGAATCCACCAAGAATACCAGCTTTGGATGCCTCTTCGATACCAGCACCAACTGCAGGGATGTATTCTTTAGGAATAGCACCACCAACAACTTCGGAATCGAATTTGAATGTTTCTTCTCCGTTAACGTCCATAGGCTCGAAACGAACTTTACAGTGTCCGTACTGACCACGTCCACCGGACTGTTTAGCGTACTTAGAATCGATATCAACTGCTTTTGTGAAGGATTCTTTGTATGCTACCTGTGGAGCACCAACGTTAGCTTCTACTTTGAACTCACGAAGGAGACGGTCAACGATGATCTCAAGGTGAAGCTCACCCATACCAGCGATGATTGTCTGTCCTGTTTCCTGATCTGTATGAGCGCGGAAAGTAGGATCTTCTTCTGCAAGTTTTGCAAGGGCTTCTGCCATCTTGCCCTGTCCAGCTTTTGTCTTAGGCTCGATAGCGAGCTCGATAACTGGTTCTGGGAATTCCATA
>URTP01000144.1 GCA_900550835.1 uncultured Collinsella sp.
GCGAGGCCGCCCTAAGTTCCATAGGCAGGCCCGCTCTTCACAAATTCTGAACCCTATTTTTTAACTATTTCGGCACTTTCCCGACACGTGATTTGTGTTCGGATGGCGATACATCGATACCAAATGTGCAGCAATTGAGTATTTCTATGCTATAGCCGAGCTGCGAAAACTTTTATTTAGGGCGTATCAACCCATAATCGCGTCAAGCTTTTGGACAGCATTTGGTTAGACCGCTAAAACGGCTTTCCCACTCAGCGCCATCAACACGGCATTAGCTGACACGATATATACCATGAGTATCGTATTGTCACATACCACTGCAAAAGCGGTCTACCAAGCCGCGCATTCGCTGTCTGCGAAAGACATCGAGTCCTGCAGCTCTGCCGCAATTTACGAATCATGCCCCAGCGGAGCACTCCTCGACGCAGCCGCAGAATTGCTCGCCAAACATGATGTTGCCCTCGACGCAAACGATTCCCTCGAGGTAATGGTGTTTGATCGCAGGAACGCGCGCTACGCGATGGACTGTCGATGCCACGTTTCGTCAAAGCGATTCTCATGCTCGCGTTTTATAGAGCTAGAAGATGACATCTACATTGTTGGCGTTGAGCTTTGTGCACTTCAGGCCTCCACCTATCTCCCTTTTCGCGAACTAGTGGAGTACTACTTTGAACTGTGCGGCGCTTATTCCCTAGGAACCGGCTCTTCCACCTCCTATACCGAGCGTTTCGCGCTTACCTCGACCGAGAGGCTAAAGCAGTTCTTTAATTCCATTACCAGATGCGACGGTTTGGCCCTTGCCCGAAAGGCGATTCAATGTGTACGCGATGGATGCCGGTCTCCCATGGAAACGGCCTTTGCCATGATGCTTACGTTGCCCAAAAGCGAAGGAGGGCTTGGCATTAAAGGAATTGAGACCGACTACGAGGTGAAGGTCACCGCCGCCGCAAAAAATCTCACGAGACGCAAAAAGTTCTTTATGGATGCATATCTGAAGAAATCTCGAACAGATATTGAATACAACGGTTTTTATCACGACGCGGAAGAAGACCGCGCCATCGACGAAGAACGCAAGAACGCACTTGCGTCCATGGGCTACGGAATCATCACCGTCAGCCGTTATTCCTTTATGCATGCCAGCTCTTTCGTTAGGGTCATGGAGGCAATCCAACGAAAAGAAGGTATACGCCCCTCGCGTCTGCCAAAAGACTTTCGAATCACGCAAGAGGACCTGAGACTGTTTGTGCTCAGACGGTTTATTGAGGAGAAGAAACGAATCCAGGAGGAGCTTCGCCAGGATTCCGAAGAGCGTCAACGAATCGACCTCGAAAAAGCAATGCTCGAAGGCATCACATTGGACGATCCGACGATTAACGAGGCTCCGGCAATCGATGACATGCAGACTGCCGAACCCGACAGCCCATCACTCAACCAAACGAGCAGCTTCACGCCCGAGGGCAGGGTCTTCGGGGCCGGAAACTAGGCTGACTAACAAGGTGGGTACCCTAGCGACGTGCAAAATTGCGAGTATTCAGCAGAGCCGGGTGTCCATTACCCTCGAGTGGATCCAAAAGTGAAGCGAAATCACTCTTGCGTGAGAACGTTAGGCAACATTTGAGTAAAAACTCATCGGTTTACCACCCTAAGATAGCTTTTTAGCTGCATTATTTGGCCTGCGATAAATTAACGGACCCCCTATCGTTGCAGAATACTCCAATTTTTGCACGGCGCAGGGGCACCCACCCCGGCATCACTTATCAAAACCGCTTAGTCCGGGATCTCGTCCGCTTTTCCTCATCATTTTGTACGACGGATTGCCTAAACGATATTGACATATGAACATGCGCTCATATACTCGGAAGTAAGTTATATGAGCGCATGTTCATATGAAAGGATATTGCAATGAGCATCCGCGTTGATGAAACGAAGCCCGACATCGAGGCCACCGAACCCTCGATCCCCACTACCTGCTCGCCCGAGGACCTTCCCGACGAGGAACTTCTCTACGACCTCGCCGACCTGTTCAAGGTCTTCAGCGATACCACGCGCATCAAGATTCTCTATGCCCTCATGGGCCGCGAGCTGTGCGTGGCAGACATCGCCGAGGCGACCGAAACCTCGCAGTCAGCAGTATCGCACCAACTGCGCACGCTTAAGCAGTCGCACCTGGTCAAGTTCCGCCGCGACGGCCGCAACATCCTCTACTCACTTGCCGACGATCACGTCTACACCATGCTCAACCAGGGCATGAGCCATATCTGCGAATAGCAACCAACCACGGTACCAGCGCGGCCTGCACCCAAGCCGCAAAACAGGGAAAGGAACCCACCATGAAAAAGCAGTTTAAGCTCGACGAGATCGACTGCGCCAACTGCGCGCGCGAGCTTCAGGACGAGCTGGCCAAGCTCGAGGGCGTCAAATCCGTATCCGTCAACTTTATGACCCAGAAGCTGACGCTCGAGGCCGATGACGCCGAGTTCGACGAGGTGCTCAACCGCGTTGTAGAGTTTACGGCCGACGCCGAGCCGGACTGCGAGATCATTCGCTAGCCCAGGTTTACGCCAACCTGCAAGGCCGCGCTTGTCGCGGCCTTTGCTCGCGAAATTACATGAGCGAGTGTTCATACATTCAAATGGGAGGATACGAGTCATGGCCACCGCCGACCCCAAAAAGAAAAAGAAGAAGCGCAAGAAAAAAGAGTCGCTCGAGCATAAGCGTAACCGCATCCTGGTAGCGCTGGGCATTTTTCTCGTGGTGTACGCCCTCGATGAGCTCGGCACCCTCACCGCCGCATTCGGCACCCCGGGCAACATCTACGCCAGCTTTGTGCTGTTCCTCGTGCCGTTTTTGATTGCCGGCTACGACGTACTGCAAAAGGCATTCAATAATATCCGCCGCGGCAAGGCCTTCGACGAGAGCTTCCTTATGGCAGTCGCAACCATCGGCGCGTTTGCCATGGTGCTCTTCCCCGATACCGACCCGCACATGGCCGAAGGCGCCGCCGTCATGTTGTTCTACCAGGTCGGCGAGCTGTTCCAGGCATACGCCGTGGGCAAGAGCCGCAAGTCGATCAGTGCCATGATGGACATCGCGCCCGACTACGCTAACGTCGAGCAAGCCGACGGCACACTCGAACAGGTCTTTCCCGATGACATCGCCATGGGCACCGTGATCGTGGTCAAGCCCGGCGAGCGCGTGCCTATCGACGGCGTCATCGTCGAGGGCGAAACCCAGCTCGACACCGCCGCGCTCACGGGCGAGTCAGTCCCCCGCCCCGCCAAGACCGGCGACGATATCATCAGCGGTTGCATCAACATGACGGGCCTCATCCACGTGCGCACCACCAAGCCCTTTGGCGAGTCCACCGTCGCGCGTGTCCTGGAGCTCGTGGAGAATGCCAGCGAAAAGAAGGCGCGCACCGAGAACTTCATCACGCGCTTTGCCCGCGTCTACACGCCTGCCGTCACCGGCGCTGCCGCGGTGCTCGCGCTTGGCGGCGGTCTGATCACCGGTGCCTGGTCCGACTGGATTCTGCGCGGCCTGACCTTCCTGGTCGTCAGTTGCCCGTGCGCCCTCGTGATCAGCGTACCGTTGAGCTTCTTTGGCGGCATCGGCGGCGCGTCCAAGCTGGGCGTTCTCATCAAGGGTTCTAACTACCTCGAGGCGCTCGCCGACGTGGACACCGTCGTCTTTGACAAGACGGGCACCCTCACCAACGGCACATTCTCGGTGGTCGCGGTGCACCCCGAGGCTGGCTATACCGAGCAATCGTTGCTTGAAGTCGCAGCCCTTGCCGAGTCATTCTCCGACCACCCCATCGCGCAGTCGGTACGCACCGCCTTCCAGGGCGAGCTCGATCCCAAGCGCGTGACGGATTCCACTAATGACGCGGGCCACGGCGTGACGGCAACCATCGACGGCAAGCACGTCGTCGTCGGCAACGCCAAGATGCTCGCCGCGGCCGGCGTTGAAGCACCGGACTGTGAGGTTGTCGGCACAATCCTCCACGTGCTCGTGAACAGCGTGTACGCCGGCCACATCGTGATTGCAGACACCGTTAAGGCCGATGCCGAGAGGACGATCCGCGACCTGCACGCCGCCGGCGTCAAGCGCACCGTTATGCTCACGGGCGACCGCGAGGAAGTGGCTGCCGCGGTGGCCAAGCAGCTCCGCCTCGACGAGTTCCACGCGCAGTTGCTGCCGGGCGACAAGGTCGAGCGTGTTGAAGCGCTGCTCGCGGCCGAAAGCGGCAAGGGCAAGCTCGCCTTTGTGGGCGACGGCATCAACGATGCGCCTGTGCTCACCCGTGCCGATGTGGGCATTGCCATGGGCGCCATGGGATCCGACGCCGCGATTGAGGCCGCCGACGTGGTGCTCATGGACGACAAACCGTCCAATATTTCCCGCGCGATCCGCGTGGCGCGCAAGACCATGATGATCGTCTGGCAGAACATCATCTTTGCGCTGGGGATTAAGTTACTGATCCTTGTGCTGGCAGCGCTGGGCATCGCCAACATGTGGCTTGCCGTCTTTGGCGACGTGGGCGTGGCGATCATCGCCATCCTGAACGCCATGCGCGCGATGGGTGTCAAGAACCTGTAGCGCCTGTGGTCCCTCCGGCCGGGGCCGGGCTTGGTTTTGAAAACGTCCTCGACCAATGAAGTGCCCCCGTTCTGCTCCTTCGGAGCTACGAACGGGGGCACTTCT
>URTP01000145.1 GCA_900550835.1 uncultured Collinsella sp.
CGCGCAATCTGGCGCAGCTGCTGCATGCCGTCGCCGAGGCCGTGCGCCCGCACAACGTCTGGGTCCGCGTGCTCTATCTGCAGCCCGAGGGCATGACCGACGAGCTTATCGATACGATTCGCGATATGCCCGAGGTGCTGCCCTATATCGATATCCCCGTGCAGCACTGCGACGCGCGCATCCTCAAGGCTATGCGCCGTTCTGGTTCGCGCCAGGAGCTCGAGGACCTGTTCCGCGATCTGCGTGAGCGTATCCCCGGCATCGTGATCCGTTCCACGGCCATGGTCGGCTTCCCGACCGAGACCGACGACGAGTTCCGCGACCTTATCGACTTTATGGACACCGTCGGCTTTGACTACACGAGTGTCTTTGCCTACTCGCAGGAGGAGGGCAGCCTGGCCGCTAAGATGGAGGGTCAGGTCGATGAGGAGGTCAAGCTCGAGCGCGCCCAGGAGGCCATGGACCTGGCCGAGTCGCTCGGTTTTGCCGCCACCGCCGCACATGTGGGCGAGCGCGCCCAGGTGATTGTCGACGGCATCGAGGAGACCGAGGACGGCGCCGAGCTGATCGGCCATGCTTGGTTCCAGGCGCCCGATTCCGATGGCGCGGTGCACTTGGACGCCAGTGAGGCGTCCGTGGGCGATATTCTGACGGTCGAGTTTACCGATAGCTTCTGCTATGAGCTTATCGGCCATGTTGTGGAGTAGGAGAGCATCGTGGCAAACGAGAGCAATAAGGAACTGACGAGTGTTTGGACGCCCGCCAACATCGTGACGTGCGTTCGCATCGTCTTTATCCCGGTGTTCATGATCGTGTCGGCGCTTTCTCACACGAGTGTTGCCGGTACAGATTGGAGCACCTTCGACGGCCCGCTCGCCGCCGCTGCCTTCATTCTGTATGTGATCCTGTCGTGCACCGATAAGGTCGACGGTTATCTGGCGCGTTCGCGCAATGAGATTACCGACTTCGGTAAATTCTTGGACCCCATTGCCGATAAGCTGCTGGTGTTCTCGGCTCTGCTGCTGTTCTTGGATTTTGGCGCTGTGACCGTGTGGTCCGTGTTCATTATCCTGTTCCGTGAGCTTCTGGTGAGCGCCCTTCGCATGGTCGCGAGTGCCGCCGGCGTGGTCGTTGCCGCCGATAAGCTTGGCAAGTACAAGACGGCGACCACGATGGTCTCCATCTGCGGTTACCTGTGCGTCTTTGCTATGGCCGGCTTGCACCTTGGCCCGCTGGCGCTGACGCTCGGCATCTACTCGGTGTCGCGCTTCCTGTACGCCGTTGCCGTTGTCCTGACCGTTATCTCGGGCGCCCAGTACTTCTGGAACTGCCGCAAGATCGTCTTTTCGGTCTAGGTTCTGGTGGGTATGACGGACTCTTTTGAGCAGATTTCCGCACATAACGAGGAGCTGGCGCGTCATATTGTCGAGCGCGCGAGCGCTCGGGGCGTGACGGTTTCGACGGCTGAGTCGCTGACAGCAGGTATGATCGCCTCGACGATTGCCGATATCCCGGGCGCCTCGGCGGTGCTGCGTGGCGGTGCGGTGACCTACTGCGATGAGATCAAGCATCGCGTTTTGGGTGTTGATCAGGAGACGCTCGACCGCTATACCGCGGTGTCGCATCAGACCGCGCGCGAGATGGCGGCGGGTTCGCTGGAGCTGTACCAGAGCGATATTGCAGTGAGCGCAACGGGTTATGCCGGCCCCGGCGGCGGCACTGAGGACGATCCGGCTGGCACTTTCTATATTGGCTGGGCGTATCGCGCGGCTGATGGGGAAGTGCCGGTCGTGGACTCTGTGCGCTGCCACTATGAGGGCGACCGTTCGTGTGTTCGTGCCCATGCGGTCGCGGAGGCATTGGGACGCATTGCCCTTGTGCTCAACTCTATGGAATAGACGTGTTTTAAGGGGCCTTCGGGCCCCTTAATTGTGGAGATAGGGACCCCTGACGAATTTAGCGTTTGCGCTGGTCATAGGTGTATTTTTGCCTTTCTTGTTCTTATTTGCCCCTTTGTGGTCAAGCATTTGGTCAGTGTTTGGTCGGCGTTTGGTTGGGTTTTGGAAAGACTGCCTGCATATGATTGGCCTGAACGGTTGACCACGAACAGCCGTTCGTTTATTATCGATGCAGGTTGTTAAGAGGAGGGCTATTCATGGCCAAGAATTCAGGTCCCGTACGTACCGTTCATGCTCGCACGACGGGTAAAGAGCGCGATGAGATGATCGCCACCACCAAGGCCGAGATCGAGAAGAAGTTCGGTCAAGGCTCCATCATGAGGTATGGTGACGGCGGCCCCGAGCTTGAGGTTGAGGCCATCCCCACGGGCGCTCTGGCACTCGATGCCGCTCTGGGTATCGGCGGTGTGCCGCGCGGCCGTATCGTCGAGATTTACGGTCCTGAGTCCTCCGGTAAGACGACGCTTTCGCTCGAGATCCTGGCCGAAGCCCAGGCAATGGGTGGCGTGGTGGCATTTATCGATGCCGAGCACGCGCTCGATCCCACGTATGCCGCGCGCATTGGCGTGGATATCGACGAGGTACTGATTTCCCAGCCTGATACGGGTGAGCAGGCGCTCGAGATTGTTGACATGCTCGTGCGTTCCGGCGCCATCGATGCCATCGTCGTCGACTCCGTCGCCGCGCTGACCCCGCGTGCCGAGATCGAGGGAGAGATCGGCGATACCACGGTCGGATTGCAAGCTCGTCTGATGAGTCAGGCGCTCCGCAAGCTCGCCGGCTCGCTGTCCAAGTCCAACACGACATGCATCTTCATTAACCAGCTGCGAGAGAAGATCGGCGTCATGTTCGGCAACCCTGAGACCACGACGGGCGGCCGCGCCCTTAAGTTCTTCTCTTCGGTGCGTATCGACATTCGCCGCATCGACAGCATTAAGCTTAAGGATGAGGTTATCGGTAACCGCGTGCGCGCCAAGGTCGTTAAGAACAAGGTGGCAGCTCCGTTCCGTTCTGCTGAGTTCGACATCATGTACGGTACGGGCATCTCTAAGGAGGGCTCGATTCTGGACATGGCTGTCGAGTGCGGCATTTGCAAGAAGATGGGCTCCTGGTTTGCCTATGGCGAGGACAAGCTCGGCAACGGTCGCGAGGCCGCCAAGGCGTTCCTGCGCGAACACCCCGATTGCGCCGACGAGATTGAGCATAAGGTCCGCCTTGCCTGCGGGCTTGAGTTTGATGACGATGCTCCGTCCGAGGTCGAGCTGACCGATCAGCCTGCGCCTGAGGAGTTTGACGAGCTTTACGCCATCGATGGTTCCGCCATGCTCGATGATGACGACGAGTAGCGGTTACGCTCATGTCGTATACGGTGACCGAGGCCACGGTTGTCCTTCCCGATAAGAAGGCGGCCTCATCGTTCTCGAGCGGGTATGCGTCCAAAAAGCCTTGCGCACATATCGATTGTGAGCTTGAGGGCGGTTTTGAGCGGTCCATTTGGATTCCCGTGCGGGTCGCGCGCCTGTATGTCAAAAATCGCCCCGATCTTCCCTGTGATTGGGATAACTTTCGTGAAGCGGTGCAGCTCATCGAGCGTAAATGTGCACTTACCATGGTGACCGAGATGCTATCGCGACGCGACCATGCGACGGGTGAGGTCCGTGACAAGTTGGCACGCTACGGCTTTCGCCAGCCCGCGATCGATTTCGCCGTCGAGCGCGCCACCGAGTATCGCTTTTTAGACGAGAACCGCTTTTGCTCGTACTTTATCGAGGAACGCAAGCGGCGCGGTTGGGGACAGCGTAAAATCGAGACCGAGCTCAAGCGCCGTCATGTCGTGCTCGATGACATTCCCGGTTATCCCGAGGATTATTTTGCCGTCGAAGACGATTTGGCGCGTGCGTCAGCCCTGCTCGCCAAGCGGCGTGTTCCAGAGACGCGCGGATTCGAAAAACTGGTTCGGTTTTTGATGGGCAAGGGCTTCTCGTATCACATCGCCGCCGATGCCGTTAAGGCACGTCTCGATGCCGAACGTGAGGAATGTGCGGTTTAGGCGTATGCGTTTTGTGGCCCTGCCGTTCACCGCGTTTTAGCCGCCGTGCTGGGGCCATTTATTTGACAGTTGTTGTGGTTCAACGTACGATAAACACTGTCATTTGCTTTGTGATATGTGCTCATCTGTGATGAGTTTGTTTATATGTTTATCTGTATCCGACCCGCATAAGCTGCGCCCATATTACTCAAATGTCGCGAGCCGTTCGTAAGGACGGTTCGCTTTGTTGTGTAACGAATCCATAAAAAGGAGTGAGCATGCCTATCATCGCAGCGCTCGTTGGCATCATTTTGGGTGCCATCGCCGCCATTGCCTACATGCGCACCGCCAAGCAGGGTAGTCTTCACGAGGCCGACGAAAAAATCCAGTCGGCACACGCACAGGCTGAGTCCCTGATCGGTGATGCTAAGCGTCAGGCCGAGACCCTCAAAAAAGAGGCTCTGCTCGAGGCTAAAGAGGAGATCATCAAGAACAAGCAGGCCGCTGAGGCCGAGGACAAGCAGCGTAAGAACGAGATTCGTACGCTCGAGAACCGCGTGATGCAGCGCGAGGAATCTCTCGATCGCC
>URTP01000146.1 GCA_900550835.1 uncultured Collinsella sp.
GTATTTCGACCTGAGCTGCGTCGCATTTGAGGACCTGCCCTATGTGACGCTGCTCTGCCGCCTGCTCAAACAGCTGCCCACGAGCGAGCACTCGGCCGAGGAACTCGACAATCTGCTCGCCGGCAAGCTGGGCTTTTTGAGCTTCACGACCGAGGTCATGACCCAGCCCGACGTGGACGGTGTGCGCCCCTATCTGCTGGTGAGCGCCGGAGCCCTATCCGAGAAGATCGATGCGCTGGCGAGCCTGCCGCGCGAGGTGTGGTCGAGCACGCTATTGCTCGACGCCGACGCCGACCGCGTGCGCGACGTGCTCACGCAGATTCGCATTGGGCTTGAGCAAGGCTTTATCAACAACGGACACTCGGCGGCACTCGGCCGCGCGATGAGCTACACCTCGCCTTCGGCCGTGGTGCGCGAACAGCTCTCGGGCGTGGATTTCTATCTGTTCCTGCGCGATCTGCTCGACCACTTTGACGAGCGACTGGATGACCTGCGTGCCAAGCTTGCCGAGCTGGCAGGCCGCATCTTTGTGGCCGACGGCTGCCTGGCGAGCTTTACCGGCAGCGATGAGGACTTTGACGCGTACTGGGATGCCGCGGGTAACCTGGGGCTTGGCGCGGGCGACGGCGCCGATGCCGGCCGCAACGCGCTCGTGGTGCCGACGCCGCGCGACCGTCACGAGGCTTTCGTCATCCCCAGCGACATTTGCTTTGCGGCAAGCGCGTGCGACCCGCGTCGCTTAGGACTCGACGTGACGGGCGCCTGGGCGGTTGCCGCCAACGCGCTCTCCTACGACTACCTGTGGAACGAGATCCGTGTGAAGGGCGGCGCATACGGTTGCGGATTCCGCGCGGCTGGCGAGCGTCAAACGGCGTTTTACACCTACCGCGACCCGGCGATCGATCCCTCGATTGAGCGCGTGGCGCGCGCAGGCGAATGGCTCGGCAGCTTTGAGCCCGACGAGGCCGCCTTTGAGGGATTTATCGTGAGCTGCGTGAGCGGCATGGACGCGCCGGTGAAGCCCTACGCGCTCACCAAGCGCCGCAACACGACCTACCTGGCCGGACTCGATCCCAACGCGCGCGAAAAGCGCCGCGCCCAGATGCTCGCCGCCACGCCCGGTGAGCTGCGCTCGCTCGGCACTGACGTAACGCGCATCGCAGCCGAGTCGCCCACCTGCGTCTTTGGCGGCCGCGATGTCATCGCCAAGAGCAATGCCGGCTTTACCGTCATCGACCTGCTGGCTTAATGCACAAAGGTAGATTTTTGGGACATGCCTAAAAATCTACCTTTTCTTTTGCCGCAGTCTGCCGGTTTGTCTCGATCTGTAACAGCTAGACAGGAGTATGGGCTCCAAACGTTACAGATCGAGACAGTTCTGGGCGACACCGGCCCTTTATCTCAATCTGTAACACCTAGGCCCATTTTTGCCGAGTAACTGTTACAGATTTAGACAAACTGCCGCGAAAGCTCCTCTTCAGCCCAAACCACCACAAAGGGGACAGGCACCTTTGTGGTGGTTCGAACACTTGTTCTATACGTACACATGTTCTATAGTATGGGTGATTGCATCGGATCTAAATTGCAACTAGAATATAGTTGCAGAATGTGAGGCGGGATGACTCGAGCCGATAAACTCATCGCCCAACTGTTTAGCTGCCCTTCGACGTATCGGTATGCCGATTTTTTAAAAGTCATGGCCTCATATGGCTTTGAAATGGACAGCAAAGGCAAGACATCCGGATCGCGCATTCGCTTCTACAGGCCCTCAGATGGCAGGATGTTCGTGATGCACGCGCCTCATCCATCTGACGAATTGACAGCGGGGACAATTCGAAACATCGTTCGATTTCTGCAGGATGTCGGAGGCAGTCATGAGTAACGTTTTGGCATACAAGGGCTATTTCGCCCCAGTCGAGTTCGATGCCGAGCAGCATGTACTAACAGGTATGGTCGCCGGCATTAGGGACGCAATTGTATTTGAAGGCTCCACGGCTGAAGAAGTGGAGCAATGCTTCCACGACGCCGTCGACGATTACCTTGAGTTTTGTGCCGAAAAGGGCAAGGAACCAGAGCGGGCTTTTAAGGGCTCGTTCAATGTGAGAACAGGCTCCGAGCTTCACAAGCAGGCAGCACTGGCGGCGGCAAAGAAGGGCGAGTCACTCAATAAGTTTGTGACCGAAGCAATCGCCGCGGCGTTATAGCGTTAACGCATGGGCCAAAACCACCACAAAGGGGACAGGCACCTTTGTGGTGGTTTCGACATTTGCCCAGATAAAACCTGCCAAAATAAACCTGTCCCTTTTTGGTAGGTTTGGGAGAGGAAGCCGGGATGGACAAGGCTGAGTTGCGGCGGGCGGTGATTGCTCGGCGCGATGCTCTTGATTTGGACTTGCGGGCGGCGAAGTCTGCTGATATCTGTGCGCGGCTGGTTGAGCTGCTGGGCCGCTTGGATGCCGCGGCGCCGCACACCGTTGCCGTCTATGCCGCGATGGGTTCCGAAGTCGACTCAGCCGCGTTTGCCGCAGCTGCCTCCAAACGTGGCTGGCGCGTGGCCTATCCGTGCATGCTCTCGGCAACAGACGCCGCAGCTTGTGGCCAGCGCATGTGTATGCGGGCAGTTGCTGCCGGCGACGCGGACGCGGCTACGTTTATCGCCCACCCCACGCGGGCCTTTGCGGCCACGGACATCGACAGCAGCCGCTTCCCTATCGTGCCTGCCGAAGCTCTCGACATGATCGTCGTGCCGCTCGTAGCATTCGACCGCACCGGCACGCGCCTAGGCTACGGCGGCGGCTGCTATGACCGCTACCTGCCCATGCTCTCGCCCGTATGTCAAATCGTCGGCATCGCCTTTGACGAACAGCGCGTCGACCACATCCCCACCGACGCCCACGATCTGCCGCTGCCCCACATCATCAGCGCCTAACCGCTGCCACATCAACCACGGCTACAGCGGCATCATCGCAGCCTAGTGTTCCTCGCCGGCGCGGGCCAGGTCGTAGGGCGTGGTCTGGTAGACGTAGTAGTTGAGCCAGTTGGTGTAGAGCAGCTGAGCCTGGCTGCGCCAGACGTTGCGCGGCTCGGCGGTGGGGTCGTCGTTCGGGAAGTAATGCGCCGGCACCTGGGGGTTGAGACCGCGCTTCACGTCGCGCTCGTACTCCAGGCGCAACGTGTCGGTATCGTACTCGGGGTGGCCAAAGACAAAGAAGCGGCGGCTGTCGGTCGACTTGACAATATACAGGCCCACCTCGTCGGACACGGCCACGACCTCAAGCTGCGGCTCGGCCTCCACGTCCTCGCGGCGCACATCGGTGTTGCGCGAATGCACGGCATAGAAACGGTCGTCAAAGCCGCGGACCAGCGGGCTTTGCGGCTTGACCAGATAATGCTCGAACACGCCGCTCGCCTTTGCCGGCAGGTCGTACTTCTGGATACCGTAATGATGGTAGAGCCCCGCCTGCGCGCCCCAACAAATGTGCAGCGTAGAGTGCACGTGTGTGGTGGACCAATCCATGATCTGGCAGAGCTCGGGCCAGTAGTCGACCTCCTCGAACGGCATCTGCTCCACGGGCGCGCCCGTGATAATCAGGCCGTCGTAGTGGATGTCGCGGATGTCGTCGAACGTGCGGTAGAACGTCTCCAGGTGGCCGGCGCTCACGTGCGTGGCCTCGTGCGTTTTGGTGCGCAGCAGGTCCACCTCCACCTGCAGCGGCGTGTTGGAGAGCTTGCGCATGATCTGCGTCTCGGTGGCGATCTTGGTGGGCATGAGGTTGAGGATGAGCACGCGCAGCGGACGGATGTCCTGGTGCAGCGCGCGGTACTCGGTCATGACAAAGATGTTCTCGCTCTCGAGCTGCGCGGCGGCAGGGAGGGCGTCGGGGATGCGAATGGGCATGGATGCTCCTTACGAGTCAGTTGCAGCTATGGTACAACGACCGGCCCCATCCGCGCGAGCACATCGCCCAGCGATGCCGTCAGCGGCCCAAATCACTCCAAAAGTAGAGATTACGGCATGTCCCAAAATCTGTGGCGCTTTAGCCTAGCAAAGTGGCAACAGGACGCTACAATGGTTCGACGCGAAAAACTCGGCCGAAAGGATACATATATGTACCAGACGCGTAAGATCGGGGTGGTCGGCCAGGGCCACGTAGGAGCACATGTCGCCAACAGCCTGCTCATGCAGGGCATTGCCGATGAGCTGTACCTATGCGATATCAACGAGGCCAAGGTGACGTCCGAGGTCCAGGACCTGCGCGACTCCCTTTCGTTTGTCCCGTACAACACCAAGATCGTCAACTGCTACGACCACTACGAGGAGCTGGCCTGCTGCGACGTCATCGTCAACGCCGCCGGCAAGGTCGCGCTGGCCGCCAGCAACCGCGACGGCGAGCTGTTCTTTACCACCGACGCCGCCCGCACCTTTGCCAAGCGCATCGTCGACGCCGGCTTTGACGGCATCTTCGTGAGCATCTCCAACCCCTGCGACGTCGTGTGCACCGAGCTGTGGCACCTGACCGGCTACGATCCCAAGAAGATCATCGGCTCGGGCTGCGGTCTGGATTCC
>URTP01000147.1 GCA_900550835.1 uncultured Collinsella sp.
CCCGCCGACGTCCGTCCCGGTCGCAGCCGTCGTACTGCTGCTAAGCGCACGTCCAAGGCCAAGGCTGCCAAGAAGGGTGCGTCCGAGGATTCTGCCGAGACGACCGCCGATGCGTCGACTGATGTCGCCAAGGCCCAGGACGTCGAACAGCCTGCGTCCGAGAAGCCCAAGCGCGGTCGTAAGAAGTCCGTTAAGGCCAAGGCGTCCGAGCAGCAGGATGTCGAAGCGCAGGTTGATTCTGGCGCCGAGGCCAATGACGCCGCCGCGGCCAATGTTGGCACCGCCGCAACCGATGGCGCCGCCCCCGCTGAGGGCGAAGACGGCACTCGTCCCAACCGTCGCCAGCACAAGCGCAACGACGAGCGCAACGAGCGTAAGGACGACCGCAACAACGACCGTCGCAACCGCCAGCGCGATCGCAAACAGCGCAACAAGGAGCGTAATGCCGCTCCCACCGAGCCCACGCTTTCGCGCGAGGAACTCGCGGCCATGAAGGTCGCTGAGCTGCGCGAGAAGGCTAAGGAGTTCGAGATCGAGACGACCGGCAAGAAGAAGGCCGAGCTCGTCGAGGAAATCTACGTCACCGCTGCGAAGGCCGAGGGCTTCCGCGACATCAAGGGCATTCTGCAGATTCGCCCGGACAGCTCCGGCATCATCCACGCCCATGGCTACATGAAGTCCAACGACGACGCCTTCGTGCCCGCCTACCTCATCCGCTCCGCGCGCCTGCGCACGGGCGACGTCATCGAGGGCTCGCTGCGTCCTTCGCGCGGCGGCGACAAGCGCGCCGGCCTCGCCAAAATCACGACCGTCAACGGTCTGGACCCCGAGCAGATTCGCAACCGTCCCAAGTTCGGCGACCTCACCCCGGTCTATCCCAACGAGCCGCTGCGCATGGAGCACGGCAAGGATTCCATCACCGGTCGCGCCATCGACATCGTGTCGCCGATTGGCAAGGGCCAGCGCGGCCTGATCGTGTCCCCGCCCAAGGCCGGCAAGACCACGATCCTCAAGAAGATCTGCCAGTCTATCTCGATTAACAACCCCGAGGTGCACCTCATCTGCCTGCTCGTCGACGAGCGCCCCGAAGAGGTCACCGATATGCAGCGTTCCATCAAGGGTGAGGTTGTGGCGTCGACCTTCGATATGCCTGCCGACAACCACACCCGCGTGGCAGAGCTCGTCATCGAGCGCGCCAAGCGCATCGTGGAGCTGGGTGGCGATGTTGTGGTGGTGCTCGACTCCATCACGCGTCTTGCCCGTGCCTACAACTTGGCGGCGCCCGCCCCAGGCCGCATCCTTTCGGGCGGCGTCGATTCGGCGGCCCTGTATCCGCCCAAGCGCTTCCTAGGCGCAGCCCGCAATATCGAGAACGGTGGCTCGCTCACCATCCTGGCCTCTGCCCTCATCGACACCGGTTCCAAGATGGACGAGGTCATCTTTGAGGAGTTCAAGGGCACCGGCAACATGGAGCTTAAGCTCGACCGCGACCTGGCCGACCGCCGCATCTTCCCGGCTATCGACCCCGTTGCCTCCGGTACGCGTAACGAGGATCTGTTGGTCGACGAGCAGATGCGTCCGTTTGTCTTTGGTCTGCGTCGCATTCTTGCCGGCATGAACAACACCGAGCGCGCGGCCGCATCGTTTATTAAGGGTCTTAAGGGCACCAACACGAACCAGGAGTTCCTGGTGCGTTCGGCCAAAAAACACAGCGACTACGAGCAGACGTTCTAGGTTGTCATCCACACGCAACGATAGTCATCAATGCGATAGAGGGTCGGGGCTTTGAGCCTCGGCCCTTTTCCGTAGCGCCGCTCCGCGCTTATTTTTGACCGTAAGACCGACGAGCAGCAGGTTTCCCGTTTCAATCCGACATCGTCGCTTGCAATCGGCAGGGCGGTTTCGCATAATAGCTTTTAAGCTTCGCGACGGAAAACGCAGATGAAACGAACCATATACCGTTGCTTTGGGGCATAGCCCCGCTTCATCTTCTCTCGCGCAGCCAACTGAATGATGCGATTTGGGTGCTGGAAGATGGGGAGAGCTCATGGCTTCTTCTGATGCAACACAACGAGCAGTCCTTGCCGGACTTTCCTGCGGGATCGGCCTTGCCGCCCCCGTGGTGATGTATGCCGCGACGCTGCCGTTCTCGTCGGTCAACGAGACGGTTGTCGCGGGCGCTGTTCCCTTTGCCGTCGGTGCGGTGGCGGGCGTGGGCATCTATGCCGCCTCGCTGGGTATCTCCGAGTACCGTGCGCAGCGTGAAGAGCGTCTGTTCCAGCCCGATGCCATGGGCGGTGCCGCCAATCTCAATCAGCATCAAAGCGAGTTCAAGACCGCCTCGATTCCAGCTCAGCAGCAGGATGCGACTCCATATGCTGCCGCTTCTGCTTCTCAGGCTCAGTCGGAGCAGTCTACCTCGGCATTCCTTTCCGGCCTGACTGGTGCGTTCCAGCGCCGTCATGCCGATGATGGTGTCCCTACCATCGCTCGAGCCGCAGATGCCATGGACGAGGCCGAGGCTTGGTCCATGATCGACAGTATGCTCGACGACGATTCGCCGGTGAGCTGCGACCCTGCGCGCTCGCGCGACGTCTATCAAGTCGCCATCGACGAGCTCACCAACGGCGGGCAGACCGGCTCCTTCAATCGCGACGACATCGCCGCCGCGGCACGCGCCGTGTCTGGCTCCCAGGCCGCCCCTGCGGGCAGCACGGCGGCTTTTGTGGCACTCGTTGCCAACGCGGCAGCCAATAACGCCTGCAGCGCCCCCTCGGCGGACGTGAACGCTTCTGCCGATAATTCGTACGTTGATGAAGCCATGACCGCGGACGAGGAGGCCGTTGCCGCCCGCCGTGCCGCCGAAAGCTCGCTTTGGGGCGCTCCTGCCCAGCAGCAGGCGGCTGAGGCTGCGCCGTACAACGCAAACCTCGCCAGCATGCCTATCATTTTCGGTGCCGCGGACATCGATCTCGATGACCTCGATGAGCCTGCAGCCATCACCGCATCGATTGATGCCCAAGATCGCATCGACACCGGCGACCTTCCGGATGCCTCGCTCGAGGTTGATGTCCCCATGGCCGATTACTCGGGCCACGAGGACATGTGGGCCGCTGCCACCGCGATTCTGGACGAGATCGACGAGCCTGCTCCTGTTGCAGCTCCCGCTCCCGTCGCTGCCCCTCAGCCTGCTGCACCCGCCTATGTCGGCCGTCACAGCGCTGTGTTCCCCGAGGATACCGCCCGTATCTCGCGCGAGGGCATCGAGCGAGCCGAGGCTATTGCCGCCGGCATTATGGAAAATCGTCGTCACGAGCGCGTCAATCAGATCCTCGAGGAAGAGATCGAGCGCCTGCAGTCCTCTACCGCCAAGCGTACGGGCCGTGCCTATCTGAGCGTTATCGAGGGCGGTACCGCCAGCTTCGCGCCGCTCCGCGCGGAGGCATAACTTCTGCATGGTTAAGATCAATCGAAAATGGGCGGTCGTGACCTGCCTGATGGCGCTCTTGATCTGGGGCAATTCGCTGGTTCCCGGCTCGGGGTCGGGTTCGCTGAGCCTAACGGTCATGGAAGCTATCCGCGGTTTCCTGCGCGGCGTGGGACTTCCATATGAATGGGTGACCAACTTTGTTGTTCGCAAATGCGCGCATTTTACCGAGTATATGGTGCTCGGCATCTTGGCAACGCACGCCTTTGATTTTGAGGGCCGGCGCACCTTTGACGTGCTGCTGCCCACGGCGGTGTTCCTGCTGCTGATTCCTTCGATCGACGAGACGATTCAGCTCTTTGTGCCGGGACGCGCCGGCATGATCACCGATGTGATGATCGACTGCTGTGGTGCGGCAACGGGCGTTGTGCTCCGATATCTCTTACGGCCGCTGATGCGCGCCAAAAAAGCCGCCTAGGACGTATTGTTTGGTCCTAGGCGGCCTTTTTTATTTGAGGGCTTATATGAGGCGTGGTGGCGTCGTTCCGTAGGTCGGATTTGCCGGGCGCGCCACGCCCTGTGGGTGCGTCTGCTACTGAAGCGCCTGAGCGCCCAGGGCCAAGCAGCCCATAATGCCCTGTTTGCCCTCGAGGCTGTTGTTGACGATATAGCTATCGATGTCGGCCATCTCGGGCGTGACGATGTAGCCGTTGAGCATCTCGGCGCACTTCTTGCGCGCGAGCGGCACGATGGGGGTGTGGTCGGCCACGCCGCCACCGATGACGATCTTTTGCGGTGCGTAGCACAGGATGTAGGTCATGAGCGCCTGCGCCAGATAGCCGGCGAGCAGGTCCATGGCCTCCGGGTCATCGGCCATCTCTCCGGCGCTCTTGCCACCCCAGCGCTTTTTGACGCCGGGACCGGCGATGAGGCCCTCGAGGCAGTTGTCGTGGAAGGGGCAGCCGCTGTGCTCGCCGATGGTGTCGCGCGGGTCGCGCGTGACCAGGATGTGACCGGCC
>URTP01000148.1 GCA_900550835.1 uncultured Collinsella sp.
GCAGAAGTGGCCGTCGTAGGAATCGGCGTTTACGGGAACGCTTTGGAAGAGGCCTCGATCGTTCTGGCGTACGGAGACGAGCTTCTTGGCCTGCTCGAAGTCGGGCAGTTGCAGAATCTGTGCCTCGGAAAGCGGCGCCACGCTAAAGCCGGCACCCTCGGGAGAAGCAAGGAACGCGTCCACAACCTGCGTGTTCTCTTCATCAAAAACCGAGCAGGTGGCATAGATAAGCTCACCGCCGGCAGCCACGCGCGCGGCGGCTTCCTTGAGCATCGTCAGCTGCAGTTTGGGCAGCTCAACCGCCACATCCTTTTCGGTCAGGCGCCACGGGATCTCGGGATGACGACGCATGGTTCCGGTGCCAGAGCACGGTGCATCGATAAAGACCGTGTCGAACTTAACCGGCTTGCCAAGCATGGCATCAAACGATGTGAGCACCTCATCAAGCTCGCACGCATCACCCGAAACCGTACGAACGCCCTGAATACCGGCCTTATGCAGGCGAGCGAGATTCAGATCGCACTTGCGATCATGAAGATCGAGCGCCGTATGCTGACGCTCATATCCCGCGCGCTTGGCCTGGCACATCATCACATAGGTCTTGGTGCCACGACCGGCACCAATTTCAAGGCAGCTTCCAGGGCGAGTGGCAGCTGTGGCGATGAGCTGGGCGTTGAGATCAGATGCCACCGCGGCAGCACGCTCAAACACACCCGAAGCAACGGCAACCTGGGCATCAACCGGGGCATGGCAGCCCGGGAAGACAGGCGCGACGAGCTGCGAGATATACGGATCGAGCTTAGTCGCAAAGGCGTTCTCATGCAGGGCCAGCGGTGCGGGGGCCAGATTGCCGGCAAAGTTCAGCGCGCCCTCGGGCGTATCGAACGAGGCCATAATGCGAGCGCACAGCCAGAGCGGCAGGCCCATCAGGCGAGATAGGCGAACCAAGCGGCGCTCGGACTCATCGGCATTGGCTGCGGTGGCAAAGTCCTCAACATTGTCAGCAACCTTATGCAGCACGGCGTTCGCCAGACCGGCAGCGGACTTGGCACCACTGCGAACGAGCTCAACACCCTGACTTACGGCAACACGGCCCGGCGTATGCAAATAGAGCATCTCGAAGGCCGAGATACGAAGCGCCATGCGAACACGCGGCGCAACCTTTTTAGGCTTATCAAGAAACTGGTCGAGCAGCTCGTCTAAAATACCCTGCGTGGCGGCCACGCCCAGCGCCAAGCGGGCGGCAA
Source organism: uncultured Collinsella sp. (assembly GCA_900550835.1). Taxonomy (GTDB): domain Bacteria; phylum Actinomycetota; class Coriobacteriia; order Coriobacteriales; family Coriobacteriaceae; genus Collinsella. The sequence goes on from URTP01000148.1 coordinate 1,248, forward strand.
AAGCGGAATCGCGCTGGTCAATAGCCTTGGCCGATGCGCGAGAAGACAGCACGTCACGCGCATACATACCGCGGCGATCGGCCTCCATTAGCACATCGAGCGCAAGCTTGCGCGCGGGAGACAGCTTGCTCATGACAAAACACCCCACGAAAGATCGGCGCCCTGCAGGCCGGCTGCCCAAGCAGAAGCAGCCATAGCACGCTTGCCGTCGGGCTTAACCTCGAGCAACTCAACCGTGCCATCGGAAAGACCAAGGTAAACACGCTTAGCCTTAACGAGAACCTGACCCTCGCCAAGCGACACGTCAGCCGCCACAGCATCGAGCACGCGCACGGTCTTACCGGCAATCACGCAACGAGCAGGCGCGGTATCGGACGAAGCCAGCACATGACGTACGCAATCGAGCGCCGCCATTTGCGGATCCAGGCGCATCTCCTGCTTAGAAATCTTAGCGGCATGAGTGACGAGCGACTCATCCTGTTCAGTCCAAACAGCGGTGCCATCGGCAAGAGAAGGAAGCGTATCGGCAAGCAGTTTACCGCCAAGCTCACCAAGCTCCATGGTCAGCACCTCAGCATGCTTACCGGCAACCGACGTAGACGCCTGGGCACAATAAGCGCCGGTATCCACGCCATGCCCGATGCGCATGATAGAAACGCCAGCAATCTCATCACCAGCGAGAATCGCACGTTGAATAGGAGCAGCCCCACGCCAACGAGGCAGCAAGGACGCATGAACATTCACAATACCAAGCGGCGCCATATGCAGCACCTCATCCGGCAAAATGCAACCATAAGCAGCCACACAGAAAATATCGGCTTGCGCAGCTTGGAGCGCCTCAACAACCTCAGGCGTCATACGATTAGCCTCGACAACGGGCAACCCCAGCTCAAGCGCGCGAGCCTTAACAGGAGACGGCTCCAGCTTCTTACCACGCCCACGAACAGCATCGGGACGAGTAACAACAAGCGCAATCTCATTCCCAGCCTCAACAAGCGAAGTCAGCGACGGAACAGCAAAGTCGGGCGTGCCCATAAACACAATACGCATAAAGATCGTCTCCTCTCAACTAAAGCCGAGACGGCTAGAAAGAGCAGCGGAAAGCCAAGTACCCAGCCCATCCGCAATAACAATTCAACAAGAACAAATATACCCAAAACCAAAGAAAGAGCCGCAATAAAAGCAGCTCTCTCAACAAAGCACCTATCAGCGAAGACGCCCCTCCCTGGCCCGACGGCACCCGGGCGAACCGAGCCAAGAACAAGTAGTCCCTGGGGCTGGCCGCCTATATATCGTCCCGCGCGCAGTTTCGCAGCAAAGCGAGAATGTTTGAGCACGGGGTGATATATAGGCGGCCAGCCCCAGGGACGGACGACTTTATTCCGTCTCGCCCGGTCGAGCGCCGCGGGCCAGGGCGTCTTGGTACTCCTTGACTGCCTTAATCCTCTGCATCGGCTTCAGTCGCTCGAACATGGTGTTGCCGTGCAGGTGATCGATCTCGTGCTGCAGGCACACGCAGAACAGGTCGCCCGTAGCCTCGTAGCGAATCAGGTTTGCGTCCAAGTCGTACGCCTCGACGACGACATGGTCGGGACGCTCGATCTCGCAGCTAATGCCAGGGATGGACAGGCAGCCCTCGCTAAACGGCACCAGATGGTCGCTCTGCTCAACAATGACAGGGTTGATGAGCACGTACGGGTCGTAGTCGTTCTTGTCGCTGTAGTCGCAGTCAATGGTGACGAGCTGAATAAGCTCGCCGATCTGCGGAGCAGCCAGGCCGCAACCGCCGTTGTCGAACATCATCTTCTTCATCTTCTCGGCAAGCGACTCGATCGCTGGGGTGATCTCCTCGATGACGGCGCACTCCTGACGCAGGCGAGGGTCGGGCGACAGTACGATTCCGTTGGCTTCCATGGCCATCCTTTCGGGTTGTTACATCAAATCATAGGCATCGACGTCAACGCTCACGCTCACGCCGCGCACAGAGCCCACCTCTTTGAGGCAGGCGTCGATATCATCAGAGACATGGTACCCTACCGGCGACTTCACAAGCAGATGGAAGCGGTAACGGTCCTTGGCTCTCTCGATTACACACGAAGCCGGGCCCAGCACCTGCGGCAAGGCACTCCCCGCCCTCAAAAAGTCGGGCGCGGCGGCATGCCAGCGGCGCTTAAGAAGCTTTGCAATGCGCCCAATGTAGTCCTGCGCGTCATCCGCGTTCGCCGACCACACCAAAATGTTGACCAGACGCACGAACGGTGGATACAGGGCGTCGCGGCGCTGGTCCAAGTCGTAGTCGGTAAAGATCGAACGGTCGTGCTTAGCGACGGCGCGAATGACCGGATCCTCGGGCAGGTAGGTCTGGATGATCACCTCACCGGGACGATCGCCGCGACCGGCACGGCCCGCCACCTGTTCCAGCAGATCGTAGGCGCGCTCCCCTGCGCGGAAATCGGGCAGCTTAAGGGCGAAGTCGGCATTGACCACGCCCACGAGCGTGACCTCGGGAAAATCGAGACCTTTAGCGATCATCTGGGTACCCAGCAACACGGCGCAATCCGCCGCATCGAACTGCTCGAGCAGCTTTTTGTGCGCATCCTTGCCACGCGTGGAATCGGCATCCATGCGAATGATGGCAACGTCCTCGGGAAGCAACTGGTGCAGAGCGTCCTCGATCTGCTGCGTGCCCAGGCCCATTTTTGCCAGGTAGCGACTGCCGCATTTGGGGCAACGGCTCGTGGGCGCGGGATACGGCTGCACGCGCCAAGACGAACCGCATGTGTGACACTGCAGCGTGTGTGTGCGCTCGTGATACGTAAGCGCTGTGGAGCAGTGGTTGCAGGTGGGGACGCAGCCGCACTCGCGGCACATCAGGAATGGCGCAAAGCCACGGCGGTTATGCAGCAACACGGCCTTCTCGCGGCGCTCGACCACACGCTCCAATCCCTCCATCAAGGGTTTTGAGATCATGGAGCGGCTGCCGTGCGAGAACTCGCGACGCAGGTCAGCAATGCGGACCGTAGGCAGCACGGCGTGTCCGGGGCGCTCGGGCATCTCGACACGCGTCCAGGTGGCACCGTTATACATGCCGCGGCGGCAGCGGTCGGGGGCCTCGGCAGAA
>URTP01000149.1 GCA_900550835.1 uncultured Collinsella sp.
TTTTTGACGCCCGGTAGCTGGCGCAGGTCGCGCAACAGCTGCGTGTAGCCGCTCTCATCGACCACCATGTTCTTGCATACGCTCGGCCACAGGCAGCGCTTGTTCTTGCACACGCCGTGCTTGAGCTGTTTGTCGCAAGCAGGACGGCTAAAGTTGGCCGTCGGTCCGCCCACGTCGTTGATGTAGCCCTTAAACTCGGGGTCGCGCGTGAGTAGCTCGGCCTCGCGCATAATCGAATCGTGGCTACGCATCTGCAGCACGCGGCCCTGGTGGAAGGTCAGCGCGCAAAACGAGCACTCGCCAAAGCAGCCGCGGTTGGAGCTGATGGAAAACTTGATCTCGGCAAAGGCCGGCACGCCGCCTGCCGCGTCGTAATCGGGATGCCAATCGCGTGCGTAGGGGAGTTCGGCAACCTCGTCCATCTCATCGGTGGTGAGCGTCGCCGACGGCGGGTTCTGCACCACATAGACGCTGTTGGGGTAGGGCTCTACCAGGCGGTGTCCGGTGATGGGATCCATGTTCTGCTGCTGCACATTAAAGCTGCGCGCGTAGTTGAGCTTGTCGGCGGTAAGGTCGTCCCAGCTGGGCAGCAGGTCGTAGTCGTAGACCTCGTCGAGTGAGCCCGTGCGGTAGACGGTGCCGTTGATATAGGTGATCTGATCGACGGGCAGTCCCGCGTCGAGCGCGTCGGCGATCTCGACAATCGCGTGCTCGCCCATGCCGTAGATGAGGATGTCGGCGCCCGAGTCGAGCAGCACCGAGCGCTTGAGCTTATCCTGCCAGTAGTCGTAGTGGGCCAGACGACGCAGGCTCGCCTCGAGGCCGCCGATGATAATGGGGGCGTCCTTGAACGTTTGGCGGATGAGGTTGCCGTAGACCGTGACGGCGCGGTTGGGGCGGTGACCCTCCTCGCCACCAGGGGTATAGGCGTCGGTGTGGCGGCGGTGCTTGGTCACCGAATAGTGGTTGACCATGGAGTCCATGTTGCCGGCGCTGACGAGAAAGCCCAGGCGCGGCTCGCCGAGCACCGTGATGCGGGCGGGGTCGGTCCAGTCGGGCTGGCAGATGATTCCTACCTTGTAGCCGTGCGCGTCGAGGATGCGGCTGATGATGGCCATGCCAAAGCTGGGGTGGTCCACGTAGGCGTCGCCGCAGATATAGACAAAGTCGCACTGGTCCCAGCCGCGCGTATCCATGTCGGCGCGGCTGACAGGGAGGAACTTATCGCGGTCCGGGCGCCAGGGGCGGACGGGTGTCGCCTTGACGGTTGTGGCCTGTGCCTTACCGCCGCGCTTTTGCTGCTGGCCCTGTTTGCCCTGCTGACTGCGCTGGTTGTTCTGAGCGTGCTGAGGCTTTTTTGCCACGATCCCTCCCGGTGTTTGTATGCTGCACGTAATTGTAACCAGTCTTTTTGGGACGGGGCTAAAAAGACTGGTGGAGTACACGAGGCGTCGGGCGTCGGGTGTGGCGCCGCGCCCGCCGTTTGTTTCCAGACTGTGTATCTGCGCGTTGGGGAGCCCGTCTCGCGCGCACGCCATGTTGTCAATGGGTTACAGTATGAACGGCGGCTATGTCTCCGCCAACGCACGAGAGGGTCGTCAACAAGGAGGCCGCACGACGATGCAGCGTGCCAAGCAGATATCGGAGTCCATCGAGCTGGGCATCATTCTGGCGCTCGCCGGTGGCTTTATGGACGTGTATTCGTACATTGGGCGCGATCATGTTTTCGCCAACGCGCAGACAGGCAACATCTTGTTGGTGGGCGTGAGCATCTCGGAGGGTAATTGGGCGCTCGCGGGACGTTATTTCTTCCCCGTGGTGTCGTTTGCCGTGGGCATTATGCTTGCCGACCTGGTACACGAGCGTTTTGGCAGCGTGATTCACTGGCGCCAGGTGACGGTGTTCTTTGAAGCCGTCATCTTGCTGGGCGTGAGCTTTATCCCCGGTGGCGATTTCAACCTGCTCGCCAACTGCCTTACCTCGTTTGCTTGCGGTATGCAGGTCGAGAGCTTCCGCAAGATCCACGGTCACGGCATCGCTACGACCATGTGCATCGGCAACTTGCGCAACGCCCTGCAAAACGTGGACGACTATATCATCACCCACAAGCGCGGCTTTTTGGAAAACGGCGCACTGTACTTTGGCGTGATCTTCACCTTTGTGTTTGGCGCCGTGCTGGGCAACTGGTGTATTGAGCGCATGGGCCTGCACGCCATTGCGGTGGCGAGCGTGCTGCTGTTTATCGCGTTTGCCATCATGTTTATCGACCGTGAACGCGATTTGCACAGGAAATGGGCCCGCATCGTAGCTGACTGGCAGACCACGAGTCTTAAGCGCTAAGGTGCATGTTCGTAACAACATTCAGGAGCCAGAAAAACTATCTAGCTCCTGAATGTTGTTACGAACTGCTTTTTGCGATTTATTCGAGATGCTCTTCAATCCGAGCCCTAAGAAGGGCAATGGCTGTAGGTATTCCTATTGCGGCGGCTAATTCGGCTTTATCCAAAACCTGTATGCTAAAGCACGATTGTTTATCACATTGAAGGACGATAACTGAAGATAGCTTCACTTCCTGTTGGCTGAATATATCGTAATCTCCAAATAGGAAGTTACCTTTTATTGCGTAATTCGGTATGTTCGTTACGCACTTCATCTCAAGTCTGTTTAGACCATAATCGAACACCGCAACTTCCTTGTGTTCGATGATGAGCGCAACCCTGGGCATGTTGCTAAAGCCACCGTCGACGACAGTGAAGAGTTTTTCATTCGCATCGTCATAAACGGTATATTTAAGACTCGATAGCTGTCCTAGTGGACCCGTGAACCCATGTCTTTTGATGTTGAGGTTGTCTCCCGCTGGGTTGATGAGAGCCAGAGTATGCGGATAAGGATTACCTTCAATTGAGATTCGATATTCGTTTGTAGCCGTCTTGCTCGATTTAGGACCAGTAGCCATCACGTGTCATCGCCTCGATCGAATTGGAACCGTCTTCTGCTTCGTGCGGAGAATTGCGCTGTACGTTGCAGTACATGCAGCTGCAATAACCGCATGGGCAATTTCTAACAAAATGAATGACGCTATTTGCTGCATGCAAATTATTTACTATAAAGTATTCTTTTATAAACGTATTGTCAAACATATATTGCTAAAACAGAAACAATTTATAGACTGAGTTGGTCGTATTCTTTGGGCGATTGCTCCTATAATCTAGCCTTCGCTGCTGTCGGGAGGGAAGGACTGGGGCTCCGTTATTATGTTGAAACGCTTTAACAATTTTGACGTTCTCACGTGTTTTTGGTTTCAAAAGCGTTAGGATGGGACTCATAGCGTGGGGCGTAATGGGTGCCCCGCACACGATGGGAGGCTATCAATGGCTAATCGTTTCGTTCTCAACACCATTTCTTATCATGGTTCCGGCGCCATCAAGGAGATTCCCGGCGAGCTCCAGCGTCGCGGCTACAAGAAGATCTTCGTCTGCTCCGACCCCGATCTGGTCAAGTTTGGCGTTACCGCTAAGGTGACCGACGAGCTCGACGCCGCCGGCATCGCTTGGAGCCTCTACTCCGAGATCAAGCCCAACCCCACTATCCAGAACGTCAAGGACGGCGTCGAGGCCTTCAAGGCCGCCGAGGCTGACGCTATCGTGACCATCGGTGGTGGCTCCTCCATGGACACCGCCAAGGCCATCGGCATCATCATCAACAACCCCGAGTTCGCCGACGTCCGCAGCCTCGAGGGCGTTGCTCCCACCAAGAACCACGCCGTGTTCACCATCGCCGTGCCGACGACCGCCGGTACCGCTGCTGAGGTGACCATCAACTACGTCATCACCGACCCCGAGAAGGTCCGCAAGTTCGTGTGCGTCGACACCAACGACGCCCCCGAGGTTGCCGTCGTCGACCCCGACATGATGGCTTCCATGCCCGCCGGCCTTACCGCTTCCACTGGTATGGACGCTCTGACCCACGCCATCGAGGGCTACACCACCAAGGGCGCCTGGGAGCTCTCCGACATGTTCCACTTTGAGGCCATTAAGTTGATCAGCGAGAACCTGCGCGACTCCGTTGCCGAGGCCAAGTCCGGCCAGCCCGGCTCCGGCCGCGAGGGCATGGCTCTTGGTCAGTATGTCGCCGGCATGGGCTTCTCCAACGTTGGCCTGGGCATCGACCACGCCATGGCTCACACCCTGTCTGCTCACTACGACACCCCGCACGGCGTCGCTTGCGCCATGCTGCTGCCGATCGCCATGGAGTTCAACAAGCCGGTCTGCGCCGAGCGCCTGGCCAAGGTTGCCGTCGCCATGGGCGTTGACACCACGGGCATGAGCACCGACGAGGCTGCCGACG
>URTP01000150.1 GCA_900550835.1 uncultured Collinsella sp.
CCCCGGGGCAACACCCGGGGCCCTTTCTGGCCTAGTGCCATATGACAGTATGAGCCGCCGTCCGCAGGGGCGGCGGATATAACAGGAGAGGAGCTACGATGGCTGCAGGCAAAACCTTCTATGACATCCTGGGCGTATCCAAGAGCGCCTCCGACAAAGAGATCAAGAAGGCGTTTCGCAAGCTCGCTCGCAAGCATCATCCCGATGCCGGCGGCGACGAGGCCAAGTTCAAGGAGATCAGCGAGGCCTACGAGACGCTTTCGGACGAGAAGAAGCGCAAAGAGTACGACCAGATGCTCATGTTTGGCGGCATGCCGGGCGCAGGCGGCGCGTATGGCGGCGGCTACGGTGCCGGCGCGGGCGCCAGCGGCTGGGGCGATATCTTCGACAGCATCTTTAGCGGCAACGGCGCCTGGGGCAGCGATTGGGGCTCGGGCTTTGCCGGGGCTGCGGGGAACGCGGGTGCCGGGGCGGGTCGCAGCCGTGCTCGCAAGGGCGGCGACCTGTCACTGACCGTCGATGTGACAGCCGAGGACGCGTTCCGCGGCGTGACGCACAAGGTCACCTACCGCATTCCCTCGACGGGCGAACAGCAGACCATTACGGTCTCGGTGCCCGCGGGCGCGGTCGACGGCGGCAAGCTGCGCTACAAACGTCGCGGCGAGTATGGCGTTGCCGGTGGCGAGCGCGGCGACCTGGTCGTGACCACGCACGTGGAGGAGCACCCGCTGTTTAAGCGCAAAGGTGCCGACGTGACCATGGAGGTACCGGTCTCGGTCTATGAGGCGGCGCTCGGCTGCACGGTGGACGTGCCCACGCCCGGCGGTGCGACGGTTCGTTTGAAAGTGCCTGCGGGCACCCAGACGGGCAAGAAGTTCCGCTTTAAGGAGATGGGTGCGCCCGATGTTAAGCACCGTGGCCGCACAGGCGCGCTGCTCGTCGAGATCAAGGTGCAGGTTCCCACGAACCTGTCCAATGACGAGCGCGACGCCATGACCAAGCTGCGCGAGGCCGACACGCGCGACTATCGCGAGAAGGTCAACCGTTACAAGGCGACGTACTAGGGCGCCTGTGGCGCACGCCCGCGCCCGCGGGCTTATGATGGACGATAACGAGACGGAAAGGGGTCAGGTAGCATGGCCGAGGACAATAGGAACAAACCGCTGTACATGATCAGCGTGGCGGCCGAGCTGACCGGCATGCACCCGCAGACTCTGCGCGTCTACGAGTCCAAGGGCCTGGTGAATCCTCAGCGCTCGGGCGGTAATACGCGCCTGTATTCGCGTGCCGATATCGAGCGTCTGGAACTCATCAACCAACTGACCGACGAGGGCATCAACCTCGCCGGCGTGGTGCGCATCCTCGATATGAAGGAGCGTGCTGAGGAGCGCGAGCGCGAGAACGAAAAACTCCGCGCCCGCGTGCGCCAGCTCGAGGACGAGCTGCACGAGTACAAGATGCAAAAGAAGATCACCGCCCTGGCCCCGCGCGACGGCTCAGTCAACCCCGAGCAAGTCATGCGCAAACTGCTGGGCACGGGCGGCGACCTGTAGGCACTCATTGGGGACAGACTTAAATGAGTACCTGCAGAATGAGAGTGGATAATCTCCCGTTTTTTGCCTGTTTGCAGGCTCAAAGTGGGAGATTATCCACTCTCGTCATTTGAGCGTCTAAGTCTGCCTCCCCAGGACCTAACTCGTCCTCTGCTTTACTGAGATAAAGTGAACGCAGAGATTCGTAACCCACTCGCAACCGTTCTATGGCACGATATTGAACGAATGTATGCTATGCGCCCAAATCTTTTGGGCAGAGTGGGAGACAGTATGGTCAAGCTGTACGAGGACGGCATCTACCTGCGCGGCGGCAGCGAGGTTGTGCCTGCGGCCGAGGCTGCCGAGCGCGGTATTACGCAGACACCCGAGGATGCCAAGCGCGGCACCATCGCGTATTCGATCCTCCAGGCACACAATACGTCGGGCGACCCCGAGGCACTCAAGATTCGCTTCGATGCCATGGCGAGCCACGACATCACCTTTGTCGGCATCATCCAGACGGCGCGCGCTTCGGGCATGGAGCAGTTCCCGCTGCCTTACGTGCTCACCAACTGCCATAACTCGCTGTGCGCCGTGGGCGGCACCATCAATGAGGACGACCACGTCTTTGGCCTTTCCGCAGCCAAGAAGTACGGCGGCATCTTCGTTCCGCCGCACATCGCCGTCATCCACTCCTTTATGCGCGAGAACTTCGCCGGTTGCGGCAAGATGATCCTGGGTTCCGACTCGCACACCCGCTATGGTGCCCTGGGTACCATAGCCGTGGGCGAGGGCGGCGGCGAGTTGGCAAAGCAGCTGCTGCGCGACACCTACGATGTCGCCTATCCCGGCGTCGTGGCCCTCTACCTCACGGGCGCCCCGCGCCCCGGCGTCGGCCCGCACGACGTGGCGCTCGCCATCATTCGCGCCGTCTTTGCCAAGGGCTACGTCAAGAACAATGTCATGGAGTTTGTGGGCCCGGGCATCGCGAGCATGACGACCGACTACCGCAACGGCGTTGACGTCATGACCACCGAGACCACCTGCCTGTCGAGCATCTGGGCCACCGACGAGGACACGCACGCGTTTTTGACCATGCACGGCCGCGGCGACGACTATCGCGAGCTCAAGCCCGCCGATGTCGCCTACTACGACGGTTGCGTCGAGGTCGACCTGTCGAGCATCAAGCCCATGATCGCACTGCCGTTCCATCCTTCCAACGGCTTTGAGATCGACGAGCTCAACGAGAACCTCGAGGACATCCTGCACGAGGTGGAGCTCGAGGCCGCCAAGATCGGCGAGGGCAAGACGCACTTTAGCCTGCTCGACAAGATCGTCGACGGCAAGCTGCACGTGCAGCAGGGCGTTATCGCCGGCTGCTCGGGCGGCAACTATGACTCCGTGGTCCAGGCTGCCCGCGTGCTCAAGGGCGCCAATACCGGCTGCGGCGAGTTCTCGCTGTCGGTCTATCCCACGAGCCAGCCCGTGGCGCTCGAACTTACACGCCGCGGCTACATCTACGACCTCATGGAGGCCGGCGCAATCGTGCGCACGGCATTCTGCGGCCCGTGCTTCGGCGCCGGCGACACGCCCGCCAACAACGGCCTTTCGATCCGTCACACCACGCGCAACTTCCCCAACCGCGAGGGTTCCAAGCCGGGTAATGGCCAGCTGAGCGCCGTGGCCCTGATGGACGCCCGCTCCATTGCGGCAACGGCTGCCAACGGCGGCGTCCTGACGCCGGCGACCGACCTGCCCGAGGACACTTGGGACGAGGCCTGCGAGTACACCTTTGACGACGCGCCGTACAAGAAGCGCGTGTACTGGGGCTTTGGCAAGGCGGAGCCTGCCGACGAGCTGGTCGAAGGCCCCAACATCAAGCCGTGGCCCGCGATGGAGCCGCTCGGCGACGACATCCTGCTCAAGGTTTGCTCCAAGATCATGGACCCGGTCACCACGACCGACGAGCTCATTCCCTCGGGCGAGACGAGCTCCTTCCGCTCCAACCCGCTGGGCCTGGCCGAGTTTACGCTGAGCCGCCGCGACCCGGCCTACGTGGGTCGCTCCAAGGAGGTCGACGCTGTGGAGAAGCGCCGCGTGGCCGGCGAGGCCGCAGGCGACCTGGCCGGGGAAATCACCGGCGTGACGGACGGTGCCGGGCGTGAGTTCCGTCTGGTACTGACCACACAGGCACAGCGGGCGGAAGTATTCCGTAAACAGCGCGCCACGTCTTTATCTTCCCCTGCCGGTCCCCGTTCTGCTTCCTCTTCTCTGGTTTTCCCCGACACGCTGCCCGCCGGTACAGGATACGGCACGGATAACGGTATCCGGCTGGAGGCGGTATGGCTGACACACGACCCGGCATACCCGGATGAACAGCCGACTGCGCCGCTGGCGCGCTACACGTACACGGCCGGTGGTGAACTGCGGGCGGTGTATGACCGCAGCGGAACGCAGGTGCGCGGGTTTACTTATGATGCGGAGCACGCCGGGCGGATGGTGGCGCACCATTATGCGGGGAGGCCGGAGAGCTGCTACCGGTATGATGATACCGGTCGGGTGACGGAGCAGGTCAACCCGGAGGGGCTGGACTACCGCTTTGAGTACGGAGAGAGCCGGGTAATCATCACGGACAGCCTGAACCGGCGGGAGGTGCTGTACACGGAAGGCGAGGGTGGCCTGAAGCGGGTGGTGAAGAAGGAACATGCGGACGGGAGCATTACCCGCAGCGAGTATGATGAGGCGGGGAGGCTGAAGGCACAGACGGATGCGGCGGGGCGGCGGACGGAGTACAG
>URTP01000151.1 GCA_900550835.1 uncultured Collinsella sp.
CGTATGAGGTTCGGTTTAAGGTCCGTAGGCGCACGCGCGGTGCGGACGGTAGAAGACATTTGCGCCGCGCGTGCAAATTAAAATGCCCGGGGTTAGAGGCCCGGGCATTTAACAACGTCGGAAACTGGTCGCCCGCGCTCCTAAGTACTTACGCGGGGTGCGTCGTTTCCTGTAGCAATTGTATCCCGAATCGCCCAGCCGATCCGGGATATTCTGAAAACGCAAACACGTCGGGCAAACCCGGACAATGCGGCCAGGCTCCGCTGGATGAGGAATTGTGTTTATAACTATCGAACAAATGTTTGCAATTATTGCGTTTACCAGCTGCGGGTGCATGCACTCGCAGTAAAATGGCTTTGCGACGCATTCCGTGCGCGGGCGGCCGACGACTCGATCGGAGGTCACCATATGCTGAAATTCCTTAACGCGCTCGCCGCCCTCGCGGCGGTGGGCTCGTTCGTCATCGCGTTTCTTGACTCGTATGAGGTTCGGTTTAAGGTCCGTAGGCGCACGCGCGGTGCGGACGGTAGAAGGCAGTTGCGCCGCAAGCGCAAATAAGAATGCCCGGGGGTCGGATCCCGGGCATTTAACAAAAGCTGAAAACTAGGCCACCCGCGCTCCCAAACATTTACGCAGGATGCGTCATTTTCTATTGACATTGTATCCCGAATCGCCCAGCCGATCTGGGACATTTTGAAAACTCAAATATGGGCTTAGGCGCGAACGGAATCTCGTTAATTCCGAAAATTATGTATAATTCCAATATAAACTGGAATCGAACGAAAATAATGGAAATGAACGAAGCGCTAATCTACTTACAAGAAGCACTAGGCCTCTCCGCCAAGGCCAGAACTTGGCCTGGATCCGCACGCTTGCCGCTGTATCTGCGGGCGATTGAGGTCCGCGCTGTTGACGCAAACGGGTTTTCGTTTTTGCTTGCAAGTTTGCCTACTGGCGTCGGGCTTCCCGAGGCTAAGAGGGTCTATAGTCAGCTAGCCTTGCGTGCGGAGACTCCTGTTGTCGTTTCGTTTCCTGATGCCGATGCACGTCAGCGCAAAGCATTGGTCGCACAAGGGATTCCGTTTGTTTGCCCCGGCAGACAGGCTTTTCTTCCATTTATGGGCACGGCCTGTACGGAGAGGGGCAGTGTCCGGTTTCGCAATCACGCGACCAAGATGTCACCCAACGCGCAGGCTGCCGCAATCTGGGGAGCAGCCCAGGAGCCATATCGTCCCTATGACCTTTGTCGTGCGCTTGGGATCTCGGCAAGCCGCGCGAGTGAGGCCATAACCGAGCTTGTTGACAGGGGGCTCGCGAGACGCGAGCGTCGCGAGCGACGTGTCTTCGTGTTCCCTGTTGCCGTTGATCTTCTGCTCAGCGAGCACATGGCAGAGCTCTCCTCGCCTGTCTCGAAGGTCTTTTTTACAAGGAAGACGCAGCAGATCGACTATCTTGTTGACGCCGGGGAGACGGCGCTCGCTGCGCGTTCGATGCTCGCTGCGCCGGGCATGGAACAAAAGGCCGTCTTAAGAAGTGCATGGCGTCAACTGAGCGACCTCGAAGTCGCAGACGGGGAGTTGCCGGATAACGAGACGGCGATGATCCAAGTGTGGCGCTATGCACCCGTGTTTGCCGACTCCTCCCGTGTCGACAACATTTCGCTTGCGCTATCTTTGGCGGCAATCGACGATGAGCGAATTCAGCTCGAAGTCGATCGCATGTTTGGAAAGGAATATCCATGGCAAGAAGCGCTGTAGAAGGTCTCCAAGAATTTCAGCAGCATATGCAAGAAGCTGAAGGATCGTATGCCCTTATCGGCGGCACGGCATGCGACATTTTGCTCGCGGAGGCGGGGCTTTCATTCAGGGCGACTCACGATTTTGATGTGGTAATTGTCGCCGATGATCGGTTGCCTCAGACGGCAGAAGCCATATGGACTTTGGTGCGTGATGGCGGCTACCGCTGCGGCTGGGGCGAAGGTAAAGGCTCATGTTTTTATCGGTTTACAGAGCCAAAGAGGCCGGGTTACCCCCATATGATCGAGCTCTTCGCGAAGTGCCCCGACTTTCTAAAGGGTCGTGAGGGGATTGATGTGGCGCCAATTCACGTTGATGAAAACATAAGCAGTCTTTCGGCAATTTTGTTAGACGATGCTTACTACAGCTTGTTCCTTCAGGGAATTCGGACCGTAGGCGGCGTTTCGGTCCTGGGCACGGAATACATTGTCCCGTTCAAAGCGAAGGCGTATCTCGACCTAAAAGCTAGAAGGGAAGCGGGGGAGAACGTTGATTCGAAGAAGGTAAAAAAGCATAAACGCGATGCGCTGAGGCTTGCTCAGCTGCTTGGCGAGTCGGAAGGTGTCGACCTGGGCGGAGAACTGAAGGACGATATGCTTGCGTTTGTTAAAGATTGCGAGGTGGGCGACGTCAATCTGAAACAGATTGGGGTTGCGGGCGTAACGATGGCGCAGTTGCTCGAGACGATGAAAGCAACATATGGCTTGATTGGTTGAGTGGGGCTACGTGGCCCGGACGGTGCAGTCAAGCTGCGTTGTCCGGCGCGGAGGCTCGCTAATCGGCTATTATTTGTTTAGACAACCTGAGTTGTAGAGGAGTGACCGGCGATGGTGCAGGGCGCCAAACATATGAAGAGCAATAACGCCGCGGACAACGGCGGCTCAAGCCCTCAGCCCAAACCTCAACCAAAGCCCAAGCGCCGTCGCAAGCGGCTGCCGCGCTGGGCCGACCGGCTCATCACCATCGTCATCATCCTTATCGGCGTGGGCCTTATGACTTGGCCGTGGATCTTGGACCGGCTCGAGGCCTCGGGCGTGTTCAACCAGATCAGCACCGTGTCCAGCACCGTGGACGCGCTGTCTGCCGAGGAGCGCGAGCGCATCCTGCTCCAGGCGCGCTCCTATAACGAGCAACTTGCCGGCGAGGCCACCGAGCTTCCCGCCGACCAGATCGAGCCCTACGCCCAGCAGCTCATCTTTGACCGCGACCCCATGATGAGCTGGGTCGAGATCCCCTCCATCGACGTGAGCATGCCCATCTACCATGGCACGAGCGAGGAGGTCCTCATGGCGGGTGTCGGCCACTTGGAGGGCACGAGCCTGCCGGTGGGCGGCACCTCGACGCATTGCGTGCTCACCGCGCACTCGGGTATGCGCAACCTGAGCATGTTCGACGACATCCACTCGCTGGAGCCCGGCGACCTGGTGCTGCTGCACACCATGAACAAGACGCTTGCCTACAAGATGGTGGACTCCGAGGTGGTACTGCCCGAGGAGATGGAGTCGCTGACTATCGAGCCCGGCGCCGACAAGGTGACGCTCGTCACCTGCACGCCCTACGGCGTGAACGACCACCGCCTGCTGGTGCATTGCGTGCGCACCAAATACAACAAGAAGGACGTCGACAAGCAAAAGTCGCTGGCCGGCCGCCACTGGGGCAAGCGCGAGTTTGCCGTGCTCATTGTGGTCGTAGCCATTGTGCTGTTGCTGTTGGACATCGTGATCCACGCGGTCCGCAAACGCCGCAAGGCCAAGGCCTCGGCATAAGACATTCTCCAGAACCACCGCAAAGGGGATAGGCACCTTTGTGGTGGTCGGGGCTTCCAAACCATCACAACATTCGATGAAAATCGCGATTTTGACGAAAAGCGTCGAATGTTGTGATGCTTTTCGTTGTGGTCGAGACGGTTTTCGCTATGGACGGTACGGTTTTCGCTACGGACGGCGCGGTTTTCGCTGCAGAATCGCCAGCCCGCAGCCTGCCAACCCGCCGCCCTCGTTACGTTTTCGCTGCATTTGGGTAAAGCGCCTGCTCCAAGCGGCGTTGCCTTGTATACTAGAGCGGTTTATCTGTTATGCGGAAGGGAGCGCCTATGGCACTCAGCGAGAAAGACGTGCGCGGCATCGCCGAGTACGCAAAGATCGCACTGACCGATGACGAGCTCACCCAGATGACGTCCTACATGAATGACGCCGTCCAGATGCTCGAGCCCGTCCTGCAATATGACTTACCCGACGTGGAGCCCACGTTCCATCCCATCGGAAGCCTGTCCAACGTGATGGGCGACGACCTGCGCGAGCCCGAGCGCGACCTGCCGCTCGACGTCGCGCTCGAAAACGCCGGCAGCGCGCGTGAGCGCTACTTCCGCGTGCCGTCCATTTTGGGAGAGGGGGAGAGCGAATAATGGCGCTAAGCTTCGATTCCCTTACCGCCGCCCAGATCGCCGCGGGCGTTGCCGCCG
>URTP01000152.1 GCA_900550835.1 uncultured Collinsella sp.
CCACCGGCGAGAACGCGAGCACAATGAGGCCGTCGCCTGATCGCACGGGAAGGCGCTCCTCCAGACGGACCTGCACGATGCGGGTCTCGCCAGCCTCAATGGGTCCCTCACCCTCCATGAGCATGACACGGCCAAGGACCTCCGCCGTACCCGCCATCACATGAACGCGCGTACCGGACTCGAAGGGCGCGGGCTTGGTGCCCTCGCGCCCCAGATACGTGAAGCGGGCGATGAGTCTGAGCGTCAAGCCCTCGGCACCAGACCCGCAGAGGACCTCGCCACGCGGAAGGTCGCCCGCACCGTCGCCCACGATGTTGAGCGCCGCGCGCTGTCCGGGCAACGCCCGAGGAGTATCACCATGCACCTGAATCGCGCGCACGCGGCAGCGCACGCCCGCGGGACATGAGACGAGCTCGTCGCCCACCGCTACGGGGGCATCGTGAAGCGTGCCCGTGACGACCGTCCCGGATCCCTTGATGGTGAAGCAGCGGTCGATGGGCAGGCGCGGGGCCAGACCGGGGCGCACCGGGCGGGATGCGGTATCGGCCAGGAAAGAGTCGATGGCGGCATCGAGGGCAAGGCGAACGTCCTCGATGCCCACGCCCGTGCGCGAGGAAACAGGCACCACGGGCGCATCGGCAAAGACGGTATCGCTGAGGAAGTCCATCACGTCGAGCTCGGCGAGCTCCGCCGTCTCGTCATCGGCCAGATCGCGCATCGTGAGCGCCACCACGAGGTGCCTCACGCCCAACAGCTCCAACACGTACACGTGCTCTCGCGTCTGCGGCATCACGCCCTCAACGGCAGAAACCACCAGCAACGCAACGCCCACGCCGGTGGCACCCTGTACCATCGCGCGCAGGTAGTGCGCATGCCCGGGCACGTCGACCAGGCCGACAAGCTTGCCGCTGGGAAGCTCGAGCTCGCCAAAGCCGAGCTCCGTAGTCATGCCTCGGCGGCGTTCGACCTCCAGACGGTCGGGATTTTTGCCGGTCAGCGCCTCGATAAGGGCCGACTTTCCGTGGTCGACGTGTCCTGCTGTTCCAACGACAACGGGACATTCGACAAGCTCACGCGCAGTCATCGACGCAAACCTGCCCGCACGGCATCCGCCAACGCAGACGCACACAGGTCAAGGTCGGTGTCGCGCAAAAGCGTGCGAACGTCAAAAAGCACCTGGTCGTGCCGCACGCGCGTCACAACCGGCGTATCGGGCTCCTGTACCATAGCGCGCTTTAGGCCATCGGCGGATAGACGCCCATCGACGGGACAGACGGCAACGCAAAATGTAGGGAGCTCGACAGTCGGCAGCGATCCGCCGCCGGGAGTAGAGGCGCCCTCGACAACCTGCAGCTCCACGGCCTCCTCGCACTGAGCCTCGCGAAGCTTGCGCAGCATGCGGTCGTGCAGGCGCTTGGCCTGGCGCTCGAGCGGAGCCGGCGCGCCGGAAAGCATGTTGAGTACCGGGATCTCCCGATGCGCCGCATCGGGACCGGTCACATACAGTCGCAAAGTGGCCTCGAGCGCCGCGAGCGTGAGCTTGCCAGGGCGAAGCGCGCGCATAAGAGGATGCGAGGCACAGGCGGCGATTGCCTGGGCGCTGCCGAGAATAATGCCTGCCTGCGAGGCACCGAGCAGCTTGTCACCCGAGCACGAGACGACGTCAACGCCGGCGCAAAGCGAGGCGGACGTGGGCTTCTCCCCCGCATCGGCGAGCACCCCGTCTGCAAGCAAAGCGCCCGAGCCCTGATCCTCGTACAGCAACAGCCCGTGCTCATGCGCCAGCGCGGAAAGCTCCGCCGCGGAAACCTCCTCGTGGAAGCCCTCGATACGGTAATTAGAAGGATGAACTTTCAAGATCATCGCCGTGTTGGGCGTAATGGCGCTTCGATAATCGTCCAGATGTGTGCGGTTGGTAGAGCCAACCTCGACAAGCTTGGCACCCGAAGCCGCCATGATGTCGGGGATGCGGAAGCTGCCGCCCACCTCGACAAGCTCGCCGCGGCTCACGATGACCTCTTTGCCAGCCGCGTGCGCGGCAAGCACCAACAGCACCGCGGCGGCATTGTTGTTGACAACTAAGGCGTCCTGCGCCCCCGTGAGCGTGCGCAGCAGACGCGCGGCATGCTCTTTGCGGCCCCCGCGAGCGCAGGTTGAGACGTCATACTCAAGCGTGCTGTAGCCTCGGGCGACATCGGTCACCGCCTGCACCGCCGCGGGAGCGAGCGGAGCGCGGCCCAGATTGGTGTGAATCACAACGCCCGTCGCGTTGACGGCAGGGCGCAGGGTCGGCAGCGACAGGCGATGGGTCCGCTGCTCAATTGCCAAGGCGAGCTCGCGCTCGTTCCTTGCAGGGGCGCCGGAGCGAATCGCCGCGCGCTCGGCATCGAGCTCGGCGTCAATCGCCTCGCGTACCATCGTGTCGCCTGCATCGCCAGCAGCCTTCATGACCGGCCACTCGGCAAGCAGCTCGTGAACGGCGGGAATGGAACGCAGGCGGCCGCGCACCTCGGCAGACATGGATTCGCAGTCGCTCATGAAAAGCCTTTCGACATGTTCAATAAAAAGCTGGTCCCCCGCGATCGTCATCGGGCAAAAAAATACCGGCGCGCACGCAAAAGGGACAGGTCCATTATGGCAGCTCGTGACAAGACGTCGAAGCGCCTCGTCCAAAACCTGCCAAATAAACCTGTCCCTCTTTGGTCGGTTATGGCTTGGGTCCTTAGGCCTCCCTGTTGGCGTAGATAAACCAGTAGCCCAGCGCCACGATCAGGGCGCCACCCACGATATTGCCCAGCGTGGCGACCGTAAGGTTGAGCGCCAACCCGGCAGCATTGAGGGCATCGGCGCCGGCGACATCGGCTCCATAGCCGCAGGAGTGCATCAAAATGCCCATAGGCAAAAAGTACATGTTGGCAACGCAGTGCTCAAAACCGCAGGCCACAAAGGCGGCAATGGGCAGCAGAATGCCCACGACCTTATCGACCACGGTCTTGCCGGCGGTACCGATCCATACGGCCAGGCACACAAAGATGTTGCACAGAATGCCGCGGAAGAAGATGGTGACGGCGTCAATCGAAACCTTACCGGCGGCGACACTCACCATGGTGTTGGCAACGGCCTCGCCGTTGAGCTTATAAATAGCTGCCATGTAAACCAAAAAGACAACGAACAGCGCGCCGGCAAAGTTGCCGATCCACACAACGACCCAAGCCTTGAGCATCTGGACGAGCGTGATCTTTTTGCTCTTGAGCGCGCAGACCATAAGCGAGTTGCCGGTAAACAGTTCCGCGCCGCAAATGAGCACGAGCACCAGTCCCAGGCAAAAGCACAGGCCGCCCACAAAGCGCTGA
The DNA here is from genome assembly GCA_900550835.1 of uncultured Collinsella sp. Classification (GTDB taxonomy): domain Bacteria; phylum Actinomycetota; class Coriobacteriia; order Coriobacteriales; family Coriobacteriaceae; genus Collinsella. The sequence goes on from URTP01000152.1 coordinate 3,354, forward strand.
GCGCCCCAGCCAAGGGACGCATCGCTCAGAAAGACCGTGAAGAACAGACCGCCGAAGGCGATGAACGCGCCGGCGACCATGGCGAGCAAAAATGCCTTCGAGGCAGGCAGACTGGCCTTGGTAACGCCGGCGGCCTCGGTCTTGGTCTCGATTGCGGCAGGCGCCAGGCAGTCGGGGATGGGGTATTCTGCCTTGAAATCTGCCATGTCAGTCACTTCTTTCCTAATCAGCAGGGACGAGCATTGCCAATGCAAAGGCCCCGCGTCGGACGGTCAAAACAAAACAGGTCAGAAGTAAACGTACCTCTGACCTGCAAATTACTTGGAGCGGGCGACGGGAATCGAACCCGCGTCATCAGCTTGGAAGGCTGGGGTTCTACCATTGAACTACGCCCGCAAGATATGGTCGGGACGACAGGATTTGAACCTGCGACATCCTGCTCCCAAAGCAGGCGCGCTACCAAACTGCGCTACACCCGGACATTGCCGCCCGTTCCAGCGGCAAAAATTATTATACGTCATCCTTGCACTTTTGTCAACGTCTTTTTTTCATTTTCACGGCATGATATTTTCATGCAGACCTGCGGTTCCTGTCTCAGACTGTTTTTGTATTGGTCGTAACAGAACTGGATGATGCTGTTACGCTTGATCAGGCCGATAAAACTATTTTTTCCATCAATAACAGGCACAAAGTTTTGCCGCATTGCCGCCGCGATCAGTTCTTCCATGTCCGTATCCACTGAGACGCATTTGTTATCCCGCTTGCGCGGGATGCTCATAATCGGCATATCCTCGGCGTCCTGCAGATTCAAGTTATAATTCCGCTTCACCGCCCACAGGATATCACCCTCTGTAATGGTGCCAACATACTCTCCTTTCCTATTTAAAATA
>URTP01000153.1 GCA_900550835.1 uncultured Collinsella sp.
CCGTCGCGAGGAAGCGGCTCAGGGCGATATACGCCGTGATGCGCGACCGGGTGCCCTACCGGGAGTAGCGTCGAAGGTTGACAAAACTATAGGAACACCCAACGACTAACTTCCTCCTTCCCGTAACCTTTCCGCAACAATTCGTCCTCTGCGGTGCCAGCGCCCGTTCACAACGTCCCCTGCGCTACACTTAGTCGCACTGTGGCGCTGCCGCGCCGCGCCCGAAACAAGGGAGACCCTCATGAAGAATACTCAGCTGCTGCTGGTTAACGATATGTGCGGTTACGGCAAGGTCGCGCTTTCCGCCATGCTGCCGGTGCTGTCGCACATGGGCTACCGTATCCACAACCTGCCGACGGCGCTCGTTTCTGACACGCTCAACTACCCCAAGTTCTACATCCACGACACCACCGAGTACGTGCGTCAAAGCCTCGCTATCTGGGAGGAGCTCGGCTTTGAGTTCGACGCCATCTCGACCGGCTTTATCGTGACCGAGGAAGAGACGCGCATCATCTCGGACTTTTGCCACCGCCGTGCGCAAAAGGGCACCAAGGTGTTCGTCGATCCCATCATGGGCGACAACGGCAAGCTCTATGCCGGTGTGCCCGAGTCCACGATCGGTCTCATGAGGCACCTGCTCGAGTGCGCCGATTACGCGGTTCCCAATTACACTGAGGCCTGTCTGCTCACCGATACGCCTATTGCAGAGCAAATCACGCCCGACGAGGCCCGCGCCCTTGTGGACGCCGTGCGCGAGTTGGGTGCCAAGTCGGTGGTCATTACGAGCGCCGTGGTCAATGGCACGAACGCGGTTATCGGTTACGACCATGTAGCGGGGGAGTACTTCACGATTCCCTTTGAGCTCATTCCGGTCTATTTCCCGGGTACGGGCGACACGTTCTCGGCAGTGCTCGTCGGCCGCGTTATGGCAGGTTGGAGTCTGCAGCGCGCGACGTCCGATGCCATGCGCGTGGTGGCTGAGCTTATCGAGCGCAATGCCGATCAAGAGGACAAGTCGGCCGGCCTGCCCATCGAGGCCTGCTTGGACGTGATCGACCATGAGTAATGCTGGCGAGGGCGGCGTCAAGCCTGCGGGCGAGAACAAGCCGCTCGGCGCGCCGCGTGGCAAGCGTCCGCGTATCCGCGTGAGCTGCGTGGACCAGCTAGGTGCGTGCCGCTGCCACCATGGTCACAAGCCGGGCGACGTTTTTGACTTCGACCGAGACCGCGGCAAGATGTGCGCCATGGCCTGCCATGTGGGCTTTCCCTATATCGATATCCTGCGCTATGGCGGAACCGTGCCTGGCAACGAGCCTGGTACGGCAAAGTTCTGCTGCCCCGAGGTCGACACCCTCAACGTCTGGCTTGCCGAGATCGTCGACGAATAGGTGAGCGTGGATTTTCTCCCGTTTAGAGCGCACTTGAATGCTCAAAGTGGGAGATTTTCCACGCTCGATCTGTATACGGGAGAAAATCCACGCTCAATGTATACCGATGACGTGGTTCGCGCGGTTTGTGCGCCCGCGAACCTACATCTGCTCGAGCATGGCAGTGCAACCGTCGAGCACGTCGCGGTAGGTGGCATCGAAATTACCGGTGTACCAGGGATCGGCCACGTCACCGGGGCGATCAGTCCAATCGAGCAAGCGCGAAATCTTGCCGTCGGGGTCGTCGCCAAAGATGCGACGCAGACCGCGTGCGTTCTCAGCATCCATATAGACAATGTGATCCCAGTTGCCATACTCCGCGCGACGCACCTGGCGGGCACGGTGCGCAACGACGGGAATCCCGACTTCGCGCAGCTTGGCGACCGTGCCATGATGCGGCGGGTTGCCGATCTCCTCGGTCGAAGTCGCGGCGGAATCGATGACAAACTCGCCCGCGCGCCCAGCGCGGCGCACGAGCTCGGTAAACACCGACTCAGCCATCGTCGAGCGACAGATGTTGCCGTGGCAGATAAACAGTACGCGTTGCATATACGGTTTCCTTTCGATCGTCATCATCGAGCTCGAGTATCGCATCTACGCCTACGCCTACGCCCTTGCCCGCTTGCGCTCCCAGCGAGCCAACTTAATCGTCACCAGCGTAAGCGCCCAGGCGACAAGCGAGAACGCGGCGCCCACGGCGCCCACGTACGCAATGCCAACGTTGTTTACCACGGCGCCGCCCACTGCGGTACCAAACGAGATGCCGACGTTAAACGCCATGGGCTCAACCGAACTTGCGAGTACCATCGACTTGGGGTGGCGGCTGCGTGCCACGTCCATAAAGTGCGTGATGCACGACACCGAGAACAGGTACATGAGCAGCGCCAAGCTAAAGACAAAGACCAGCGCGAGCGGCATGGTGCCGCCCACGGCAAACAGCCCGAGCAACGCCGCAGCCTGCAGCACAAACGTCACAAGCAGTGCCTTCATGCCAAAACGTGCGTCGATCCATCCGCCCAGGATGTTCGAGATCAGGCAGAACACGCCGTAGGCCATAAGCGTGGTGCTCGCCTGAACGGTGCCCATACCCAGCACCTGCTCAAGATAAGGCGTCACGTAGCCGTAGAACACATAGACCGAGCCTACGCCAAACAAAAAGATGAGCATGCCGGTGATGATGCTCGGCTCGCGCAGCAGACCCGCCTGCTCGCGAAAGGTGGCAGGCTCGTCGGTTTGCCCAGCGCGCGGCATAAACGCCACGAGCGCTCCGCAGATCAGAACGGCAAAGGTCAGCGTGCCGTACATGGCCATGTGCCAATCGAGCGTGTCGGCCACGAACTTGCCAATCGAAGTGACAAAGACCATTGCCACGGAAAACGCACCATATACCACCGAGATGGCAAGCGAAGTTTGCTGCGGGGACAGCAGCTCGGGGATGTACGTCACGCCCACGGCGAGCAGTGCGCCCGAGACAGAGCCCAGGACAATGCGCGAGATAAACAGTACCTGGAAGTTGGGCGCCAACGCCATGACCAGGTTGCCGAGCACAAAGACAATGCTGTAGCACACGAGCAGCTGGTAGCGGCGGAACCGCCCCGTGCTGAGCGCGAGCACCGGCGTGGCGATAGCGTAGACCAGCGCGAACACGCTGATGAGCTGACCCGCGGTGGCAAGCGATATGCCGAGTTCCGTTGCCAAGTCGCTTTCGATACCGATGACCACGAACTCGGAGCAGCCGAGCGAGAATCCCAACAGCACGAGCAGCGCCAGGCAGAGCTTGGTGCGCGCGGGGGAGAGCGCGGCGGCGGTTGACTTACTTTTAGACGTGGTTGCGGCGGTCAAGGTTGTCACTCCAATGTCGCATGAATAAGCGGGATTCAATCCCTGCAACTCTAACAGAATGTGTCAGGTGCCTGCCCCCTTTGTCGCAGGCTGTGCTTGCCTGTATAGTCGCAATACAGGCGAAGATGGTCTCAGGTACATCGCGGGCGACAGGAGATCCCATGGGTATGCATACGACAAAGGTTGCGGTGGGCGAGGGCAAGTTTGCGCTCGAGGCCCAGCTGACGGTGACGCCGCGAGGCATGGCGGTGTACGCCTGCTCGCCGGAGTTCGCACACCTGGGCGCCACGGCGCAGGCCATTCCGCGCCCCGAGCCCGGCCGTACGGCGACGGTGAGCATCCTGGCCGTTCCGTGTCATCGAGACGAGATCCCGGCGCACGATATCGCGGCGGCGCTGGCCACGCGCTTTGGCGTGCCGGTCGTTGCAAGCACGGGCTTTCATGTGGAGAACGCGACCGCGGACGACTTGCGGCGCATGCTCGATACCACCAAGGAGCTCATCGCCGCAAAGAAGTCCGTTGAAGAAATTCGCGATTTCATTGGCGCCGATTCCTTGGCGTTCCTGTCACTCGACGGATTGGTCGAATCTATCGGCCTGGGTGCGGACGCCCCGTACGGCGGTCTGTGCGTGGCCTACGTCAATGGTGACTATCCGACCGCGCTCGACGATTACGAGAGCGACTTCCTAAAGTCCCTTACTCCTGAAGATCGCGTGCGTCTGCCTGAATTCGCCTTGTATAAGAGCAAGTACGAGGGCAACGAATACACCACTACTTCATCCCAAGAAGAACACTGAACCCGAGAAAGGTTTGATATGCCAAAAGCATATGAGGAAGCCGGCGTAAGCGTCGAAGCCGGTTACGAAGTCGTCAAGCGCATCAAGTCCCATGTGGCGCGCACCAACCGTCCGGGCGTGGTCGGCGGTATCGGC
>URTP01000154.1 GCA_900550835.1 uncultured Collinsella sp.
GGTCACCAAGCACAACCTCAAGTACCGCCGCTACTACCACCAGTTCGACTACTAATTCCATTTGGGGGAAACTGTAATGAGGCAATACATCTTCGCCAGCCACGCGCATTTTGCGACCGGCATTAAAGAGAGCACCGAGCTGCTCTCGGGCGCGCGCGATAACGTTCACGATCTATCGATGTTTGTCGACGGTCGCACCGACGTCGCCGAGGAGGCCGCAAAGCTGCTGGCGACCATCGACCCTGCCGATGACGTGATCGTGTGCACCGACCTGTTTGGCGGTAGCGTCAACAACGAGTTCACCAAGATCGTTCAGACGCGTCCCAACACCTACCTTGTCGCCAACATGAACCTGCCGCTGCTGATCCAGCTACTGTTCTCGGACCAGGAGGCTCCCGCCGATCAGGTTATCCGCGAGATAATCGCGGCTGACGACACGCGCGTCAAGTTTGTCAACGATCTGCTGACCGATGCGGATGACGAGGAAGAGTTCTAGTCTCCGCCTGCTATTAATGGGGCCGGGTTTCCGGCATGAGACCTTTGGGGGTCAATCATGATTCAACTGCTTCGCGTCGACCATCGTCTGCTTCATGGCCAGGTGGCCGTCTCTTGGGTCCAGGGCCTGGGCTCCGACTGCATCTTCTGCGTCGGCGACAAGGTTGCCAACGATCCCGTTTGGAAGACCACGCTCAAGATGGGCAAGCCGGCCAACGCCAAGCTCGTCATCAAGGACATGGAACACGCCATCGAGGCAATTAACTCTGGTGTCACTGATAAGTACAAGATGATCATCTGCGTCGCCAGCATCGCCGAGGCCAAGCAGCTTGCCGACGGCTGCCCGCAGATTACCTCGATCAACCTGGGCAACACCAAGTCCAAGGACGAACAGCGTCCCGACGCCCGCCAGGTTTCGCGTCAGGTCTTTGTGACCGCCGCCGAGGAAGAGGAAATCCGCGAGCTCGTCGGTCGTGGTGTCGAGGTCGAGATTCGCGCTCTGGCCGATGACCCCAAGGTCGACGCTATGAGTGTCCTGTAACTTGGGACCACGGGGCGGCACGCATGGTGCTGCCCTATCCGTGGAGTAGCGGATAAACGCTTTACCCGGTAGTCCACCTACCGTTCACCGGAAGTACCTGCCCGTTGAGCGATTGGTATTAAATAGTTTCTGCATGACTATATAATTGGTATGAAATCATTTGTACCGGTTTAGGTGTTAACAGCACGCCGGTACAAGCTGGATCTGCCTAGGCGATTGTCGGCATGGAAAAGGGCGCGCTGACAAGTCGGGAATCGCCGACCGGATCCAAGAGGGATCAAAAGGAGGAACAATGCTTGTTCAAGCGATCCTCATCGGACTTATCGCTGCTTTCGGTAAGCTCGATTATCAGCTCGGTACGCTCTATGCGTTCCGCCCGATCGTTCTGTGCCCGCTCGTCGGCATAGTCCTCGGGGACCTGCAGTCCGGCCTCGCCATCGGCGCGAGCCTCGAGCTGCTCTTCATGGGTTCTATTGCCATCGGCGCTTACGTGCCACCTGATGAGACGATTGGCGGCGTGCTCGCCTGCGCCTTCGCTATTCAGCTGGGCCAGAGCACTGAGGCCGCTATCGCGCTCGCGATGCCCATCGCCACCCTGTGCCTGGCCATCAAGAACGTCATCAACGCCGGTATGCCCCTTCTGGTCGACCGCGCCGACGTCTTTGCCAGCAAGGGTAACCTCAAGGGTATCTACGCTATGCACTGGGTTATCGGTCTTGTGATTGTCGCCCTGGCCTTCTTCCTGTGCTCCGTCTCCTTCTATCTTGGCGCTGACGCCGTTCAGGGTCTGCTCGACTTCATCCCGACGTTTGTCCTTGATGGCTTTGGCGTCGCAGCCAACATCCTGCCTGCCATGGGCTTCGCAATGCTCGGTCGTCTGGTGCTTACCAAGCAGCTCGTGCCGTTCTACTTCCTGGGCTTCCTGATGTGCTCCTATGCCAACGTGCCCGTCCTCGGTGTCGCTCTGATCGCAATCATCATCGGCATCAACAAGTTCGACCTGCTGGGCCTTGGTGGCGCCCAGCCCCAGCTTTCTGTGGAAGGGGATGAGGACGATGACTTCTAATTCCGAGAACCAGATTACTCGCTCCGACCTCATTAAGAGCTCTCTGAGTACCGGCGCTCTGGGCATGGAGTTCTCCTGGACCTACTACAAGCAGATGAACATTGCCTTCTGCCTGATGGTCGCCAACATGCTCAAGAAGATCTATGCCGGCCGTCCCGACGATTACGCCGAGGCCCTGCACCGTCACAGCGCATTCTTCAACATCACCCCGCAGCTCGCTCCCTTCGTGGGCGGCATCGCGATGGCCATGGAAGAGAAGGTCGCTCGCGGCGAGGTTGAGCCCGAGAGCGTCAACGACATCAAGGCCGCCCTCATGGGCCCGCTTTCCGGTCTGGGTGACTCCTTCTTCCTGTCCACCCTGCGCGTTGTTGCCGCTGCCGTGGGCATCAGCCTGTGCCAGGCCGGCAACGCCTTTGGCCCCATCGCCTTCCTGCTCATCTATAACATCCCGGCGTTCCTGATTCGTATCTTTGGCGCTATCAAGGGTTATGAACTGGGCATTGGCTTCCTCAACGAGGCTCAGAAGACCGGTCTGATGCAAAAGATCATGGCCTGCGTCGGCATCGTCGGCGTCATGGTGGTCGGCGCCATGAGCAAGGACATGTTCTGGGCTTCGCTGCCCGTCGCCATCGGTCAGGGCGACTCCGCCCAGACCCTCCAGGACATCCTGGACGGCATCATGCCCGGCATGCTCGGCATGGCCGCCTTCTGGATTTACTACTGGCTGCTCTCCAAGAAGATCAACCCGATGGTCCTGATTCTCTGCACCATGGTCATCGGCATCATCGGTGCCTTCTTTGGCGTGCTTGCCTAATATGTTTAAATCGCGCTTCCATCGCGTCTAACGGTTGCGTCGATCTTTGGGGGCTTGTCGCATGTGCGGCAGCCCCCTGTTTTTTAAAAGCCCGTACGAAAGGGGAGGACTATGGCCGTACCCGAGCTTTCGCTCATGAACATCAACCATCGTTACTACAGCATCGAGACGTTCTTTAAGGCTGCAGGCGAGGCGGGTTATCGCAATATCGAGCTGTGGACTGGCTCGATGCACCTGTATGTGGATTGCCACGAGCACGATTCGGTGGATAAGATTCGCGATCTTGCCGCCCAGTACGGCATCAAGATCGTGTGCGTGTGCCCCGAGCAGAACAACCCCAAGCCGTGGAATGTCGCGGTGCGTGGTGAGGCGGGCCAAAAGCGCATACTCTCGTACTTTAAGAATGTCATTGACGTTGCCGTTGAGCTGGGTGCGCCGCAGATTCTGGTGACGAGTGGTTGGGCCTATCTGGACGAGCCGGCTGAGGACGCCTGGGCCCGCAGCGTTGCCATGCTGCGTTCGGTATGCGACTATGCCGATACGCGCGGCATTCGCGTTGCGCTCGAGGCGCTACAGCCGTCGGAGTCCGTGCTGGTCCACAACGCGCAGGACGTCGCGCGCATCCTCGAGGCGGTCGATCGTCCCAACCTGAAGGCTTGTATCGACTTTGGCGCCATGGAAGTTGCCGGCGACACAATCGACGGCTACTTTGAGGTCTTGGGCGACAAGATCGTCCACACCCACTTTGTGGATGTCGGCGGCGGCACGACGCATCTTGCCTGGGGCGACGGCGAGCGCGATATGCGTGCCGACCTCGAGGCGCTCATGCGCCACGGCTATACGGGCTATGCCTCGGCCGAGACGTGTGACGGCCGCTACTATCAGGATCCGTCTAAGGCGACAACTCAGGTTATCGATATGTATCGTCGTGTGATAGCAGAGATGGAAGCCGAATAACCGAACTGCGCGGTTGCGCCGGAAACACTAGGGCGGGTTTGGCGCAACGTAGTTTTAGGTGGCGAGTTGCGGAGTGTTCGTTGCAGTGTTGCTCGAATTAGACAACTAATGGCGTTGTAATACCACTCGGGCGAGGAAACCGACCGTTCGCCGTAAATCTCCGTGAGTTTAGATTGGTATTAAATAATGAGCAATCGTATGGCTATAATTGGTATCAGCAAGAAGCGCGATGTATAGAATCGCGCACATGTGATGGGAGGACACACATGAAGGAGACCGAGAAGATCGAGATCATGCACTTCGACCAGGAGGGCTACCTCG
>URTP01000155.1 GCA_900550835.1 uncultured Collinsella sp.
TGGCCATATTGCCCTTGAAGGGCGGCGCAAAATCAGAAGGCCGTGCGGTTGAGGCCGCACGGCCTTACAGGGGGGCCAGGGGATGATGACTAGTAGCTCAGTGCCGGGTCGAAGAAGCCAATGAGAACGCCCACAAATGCGATCACAACGAGGATCAGCATCATAACGATGGGGTTGACCTTCTTCTTGGTCATCATGTACCAGCAGAAGATGATGAAGACCATGGGCAGCAGGTGCGGATAGATTCCGTCGAGCGTGTCCTGGAACTTACCGCCGCCGGGCAGCACCAGATTGGGGCTGCAGGTGATGGAGACCCAGGTAGCACCGACTGCACCGATGACCATGGTACCGACCATCACGATGGAATCACGCAGAGCCTTGGCCTTGGGGCCGACGAGGGCCTCGACCGCCTTGCCGCCGAGCTCATAGCCCTGGTTGTAGGCAAAGCGCATGCCAAGGAACATGAGCAGGTTCCACACGACAATATAGAAGATGGCACCGAGCGGAGAGCCGCCGGTCGAGAGACCGAGGGCGATACCGAGCAGGATCGGGATCAGGGTACCGACGATCAGCGAGTCGCCAAGGCCGGCGAGCGGGCCCATGAGGCCGGCGCGGATGCCGTTGATGGCGTCGTCGTCGATGGCCTCGCCGTTTGCGCGAGCCTCCTCGAGGCCGGCGGTGACGCCGACAATCATGGTGCCGATCTGCGGCTCGGTGTTGAAGAACGCGGAGTAGGTCTGGAGGGCCTGCTTCTGCTCCTCGGGCGTGTCGTAGAGCTCCTCGACGATCGGAAGCATGGCGCACAGGTAACCGAAGGTCTGCATGTGCTCCTGCGAGAAGCAAGTCAGGTTGCCATAGGACCAGTTGCGGAACGACTTGGCAAGCGTTTTCTTAGAGAGTTTCTTCTTCTCTGCCATTAGATGTCCTCCTCTTCCTCATCATCGGAGCCCGAGGCGATAGCTGCCTTGGGAGCGTTTGCGAGGTCGATCTTGAGCGAAGCGATCTCATAGTTGATCAGGGCGAAGAAGCAGCCGATGCCGGCGGCGGCAATCAGGTTGCATCCCATGACAGCGGACAGGGTGAAGCCGAAGAAGAACGTGAGGAAGTCCGTCGGCTTGGAGATGACCTGCTTGAGCAGGATGGCGATACCGACGGTAGGCAGCAGCGAGCCGACGGTGAACAGCGTCTTCATCGCGATGCCGTCCATGGGCATGTAGGTCTTCATGAGGTCGACCATGGCGGTGCCGCCCATGGTGATGATGAACGTCGGGAGGAACGAGCAGACGATGTGACCGATCCAAGGCAGAACGTTGTTGACCAGGTAGAGCTTGTGGAGGTCGCCCTTCTCGAGCCACTTCCAGCCCATGCCCTGCCATACCAGGTTAATGGTGGCGGTGCCATAGAAGAGCACAGTGCCGAGCGTGCCGACGGCGGCACCGAGGGATGCGGCCATGCCGGCAGCCTCAGCGGAGGCGGGATCGATGCCCGAGTTCTTGATGGCGAGGATCGCCAGCGGGATGCCGATATAGGACACGGCGCGGACGTCGGCGGAGACGGTTCCGCCGGGGGTCACGAGAGCGATGTAGACAACCTGGATGGCAGCGCCGACGAGGATGCCCGTCTGCATATCGCCCATGATGATGCCGACGATGAGGCCGGCGACCAGAGGACGACCCAGAGTGTAGTTGCCGATCGTCGTGCCACCCATGCCAGGCAGTGATGCCAGGCAGGCGAACAGGCCGAACAGCGCGGCTTGGAATGCATTGATTGCCATGCTTTCCCCTTTCTTTATTCCTCAGCCCCTTTCCCCCAGGGCTGTAGGTACCAAAATGCGGCTGGCGCCTAACTAGAAGCCAAACTGACCGCGGAACTTTGGCCACTCACCAATGGATTTCTCCTTGATAAGGGCGAACTCGACCGTGTAGCCGGCGTTGGTGAGATCCTCGAGCGCCTGGGCCTCTTCCTGCGTGATCGACTGGTTGTTGCCGAGCTTGGTGGTGCCGGGACGATCGTTGCAGGGACCGACGATGATGCGGTCCATGCCGGGCTTAAAGCCAAAATCGACGAGAAGTTCCTTCATGTCGAGCGGGTTCTTGGTGATCAGGAAGTACTTGGTGTTGGACTTGAGAACCTTCTCGGAGACCTCCTTGAAGTGCTCCTTGGTCCACACGAACGTCTTCTTGCCCGAGGCACTCTTGTAGGCCTCCTTGAGCACGGGGTTGGACGCCGCGGCGTCGTTGACGGCGATAAGACCGTCGCAGGGATACTCGAGGGCCAAACGGGTAACGGTCTGTCCATGGATCATACGGTCGTCAATACGGATGAACGAAATCATACGTTCTCCCCTTTCCTTCATGAGGCCTGCGGTCGCGGCCTCTTCTTCCTAACGTTTGCAGCTAGATGAAACCTTGGTGCGGCCTAGATGTCGTCGTCCTCGTCGTCGGCGTCATCGGTCGGGACAACGAGCTCGGACATACCGTTCTTGCCCTCCTGCAGCATCATCTGCTTGAGGGAATCCAGGTCCATGGTAGCAAGCCCCATCATGGCGGTCATAGCCATGGGCAGATTCATACCGCCGAAGGCAATGGTGTGGGCGAGCAGGCCCTTCTCGGCCAGCGTGTTCATAGCATTGGTGAGCGGCGATCCGCCCAGGATGTCACCGAGCAGGACAATCTCGTCATCGGCAGTAGCGGGAGCGAGCATCGCCTTGACGTTCTCGACATACTCGTCAGCGCCCATGCCGTCCACGAGACTCGTCGACAAGATGTTCGGGGCGTCATTGCCGAGCATCTTGAGGACACTGTGCAGTCCGGGAGCGAGCGTTCCGTGACTGACCATTACCAGATACCGCATGCGGTCTCCTCTCGACCTGCCGTGTGTCGCACGGCTTTGCTTTTTGCTGAGATTATTGTTGCGCCGGGGCATGTTCGGTACAAGAAAATAGTTGCGAACGGCAACTATTCATCGGTTAACGGTAGCAACTATTTTTGTGCCTAAATTATTTTTTCTTCTAATTATTTTTAAAATAGCAGGTAGATTGCCTGATAAATGTTTTATGTTCCTTATGCACCATACATACCAGCAAGAATCGGGCCTGGCATCTCCGGTTTGCCCCGCAGTGTCAGACCATGCCACGTACGCCCACGACATGGAGGTACCCCATGGATATGATCTCGTTTCTCGCCTCCGAACCCTTCGACCGCAGCGGTGATACGCCGCTCTATGTCCAACTTAAACATCGAATCGCCCTGCTTATCGCCAGCCAGGCGTTCGACACCAAGACGCCGCTGCCACGCGAGCTCGAAATCTGTGAGCGGCTAGAGTTATCGCGCGCGACCGTGCGCCGTTGCTTCCAAGATCTCGTCATCGAGGGGCGCGTGGTGCGCAAACGTGGGCAGGGCACGTTCATCAAACCCCAAACCTCAGCACCCGGCATCGACCTGGCCCTGAATTTCAGCGCGCGGATGCGCGAAGCGGGACGGGTTCCAAGCTCGCAGATTCTCGCCTTTTCAAGCATACCGGCCGTCCGCGGCATCGCCTCTGGGCTCAAAGTGCCCGAAGGGACACCCGTCTGGGAGATTCGCCGCCTGCGTCTCGCCAACGACAAACCCATGGAGCTCAACTACGTCTATATCCCCGTGTCACTTTGCCCCGAGCTCACACGCAAAGACGTGGATGGCTCGCTCTACGCCTACATCGCGGAAAAGACCGGCATCCTGCCCGCAAGCGTCGATGCCGTCTACGAGGCGGTCAACCTCGACAAGCATGAGGCGCGCCTTTTGGGACAGAACACCGGTAAGGCGGCGATGCGCATCGTGCGTTCGACCTACGACAAGACGGGAACCCCGTTCGAGGTAGGCGTGCTCATCAGCTGCGATGGTCAGGCAAAGCTGCACGTGCACATCGCCGCCGACAAAACAACCTTCACCGCCACAGCCCAATAAATCCAAAACGTGGGCCCTGCCGTTCGTTCGAACAGCAGGGCCCACACTCATTTTCTATTTAGCCCTAGTCATCGCGCAAAGCCCCTTCGGCAGTACATGATGCAGCCGAGTCACCGCAGGCCGGGGCGGAGAGGGCTGAGTTTCCCACTGAGCGACTCTGATTGCAGCCGGAGCGAGGGGGGAAACTCAGCCCCCTCCGCCCCGGCCGGCCAGCTCAATCTACACCGTGTACTGCGGCAGG
>URTP01000156.1 GCA_900550835.1 uncultured Collinsella sp.
CACGGCGGCCGTGGCGCCCTCGCCCGCACCAGTACCCGCAGGCGCGCCCGCGGCGGCGCCCACCACGTTGCCCACCGTGGGCAGATGGTCGTCGGCCAGGGCCGAGGCGCCCACGTACGGAATCTGCTTGGTGCCGCCCATGGCATTGACCTTGAGCGCCAGCAGCTTGTTCTTCTCGTCCATGAGGTCGAGCACCTGCTTGTTCAGGCGACCGATCTCGCGATAGAGCGCCTTGTTGGACGTGTCGTCGCGATGCAGGCGGCGGTTGATGCGGTAGCGGTGGACCAGAATGGCCACAATCAGCACGGGGACCGCGATGAGCATGGCAAACAGAATGACCGCGCCGATCTTGCCCACCAGGTCAAACGTTGTGAAGTAGGTCATAAAGATGTTGAAGTACTCAACCCAGCCAAATACCAGCAGGTTAAGGATGGAGCTCACAACGGCAATGACGTTGTAGACAACCTTTGCCAGCAGCTCCCAGGCAAATCCCAGAAACTCACTCACCGTCGGTATCCTCCTGCTTGGTCGCGTTCATCGCCGCCTCGGCCTCGGCCTTCAGACGACGGGCTTCCTCGAGCTTGGCCTCGGCCTGGGCAAGCTGCTCGGCGGCGTTATCGGCGGTGACGGTAGCGTCACCCTTGCCCTCGGCGTCCACGATGGCAGCCGCGGCGGCCAGGCGGTCCTCCTCGGCCATAGCGCGCTTGAGGTTCATGCCCACCACGATGAGGTGATACACCTGGTAGATAAAGAACAGCAGCATGGGCAGCACGATCACAATGAGGAAGCCCATGGAGCTGGACAGGAAGTCCATGACCTTGCCCATCTGCGGCAGCGCAAACATGTACTTGCCCACGATGTCACCGTCGCTGATGATGTGCGTATCGGCCACGTCGTTGTTATCGCCCTTGGTGGTAAAGCTGCGCATGCCGTTGACCTCGTCGATGGCGGCGATGCGGTGCGTGTTGAGCGCGTACTCGTTGTCGATAATGGTATGGAACGTCACGATGTCGCCCACCTCGAGCTTGGAGGTGTCGCACTTTTTGATGACGATGAGGTCGCCCTTGTTAAACGTGGGCGCCATGGAGTCGGACTGTACGGCGAGCGGGGTGAAGCCGGCGATGTCCGAGACGCTGCCGTCCTCGCGCGTGGCGAGCGTGGTAAACGCGTACAGGGCCGCCACCAGGATGATGATCCACATGACGACGCTCAGTGCGATGGATGCGGCCTTTTTAACAGATTGCATGATGTCCCTTACTACCGTGTCTGACTAGGTCGTGCGCGGCCCGATGGCCGCCGTGCATATCTACTGTTCCTCGATGCCCTCAAAGCGCATCGAAACCGAATAGTTAGCTCCCTTTAGCATATTAGTGCAATTTGGGTCCGTTCCCTCGAGCCATATGCGAACGGTTACCGGCTTGTCCGTATCTTTTATTAGGTCGAACATGTCGCTGGCCGCGTTCGCTACTCCCGAGTCGAGCCCAAAGACGGTGGCCGAACCGGACGAGCCCCCGCCTCCGTTGGGGTTGTAGACCCAGGTGTGGCCGTCGGCGGTAAAGCTCATGCGCATGGCGCTGGCCATGCCCTGCGTGTCGGAGCTAAATCGCGTGCCGGACGCGCCACCGTCGCCGTCCTGCCCGGTCAGGCGAACGCGCAGGTCCGTACTGCTCATAAAGTGCAGCGTGAACTCCAGGTAGACACCGGTGGCGGGGTCAGCGGTGGAGCCGTCCTCGAAGGTGAAGGTCTGGTAGTCGCTCGTGGTGACGGGTTTGAGCTTGGATGCGTCGATGTCCACGCCCTTTTCGCTGGCGATGCGTGCCGAGATCTGGTCGAAGCCCAGGCTGTGGACGTATTCGTCGAACGTGGCATGCTCGTCCAGGTCAAAGCGCAGCGAACCGTCGGCGTTGGCGTCGATCATGAGCATGCGGGTTTTGGCGCTATCGGCGATGGAAAACCAGGCAAAGGTTGCCATAGCTATCGCCACCAGGGCAAACAGTACCAGTACCACGGTGGTGGTGAGCTTGCGGCGCAGGTCGGTGTCGGCGGGCGCGGCGGCGTTGGGCTTGCCGGTGGCGGGCGTGCAGTTGGCGGCGGGTTGCTTACGCGTCATGGCTACTCACCGTCCAGGGTCGCAAAGAGGGCCAGGTGCAGGGTGCCCGGGTCTTGATGCAGGTAGTCGGCGCTATCGGGGTCGGTGCCCTCGATGTAGTAATAGATGTCCAGGCGATAGGTCTGGCCAAGCCCCAGTGTGGCGAGCGTGTTTTGTGGGCGCTCGGCCGTCTCGCTCGTGTCCAGCGTAAAGGCGGCCGGGTCCTGTGTCACGTTGGCACCGCAAGCGAGCTGGCCGTTTTGCCAGCCCAGGAGCATGCCCTCGGTGTAGCCCGCCAGGCCTGCAGGGACAGTCGCCGGGTGCTCGGCGCGGTGACCACTATCGGAGCCGTCGAGTTCAAAGATGTTGGTGGCAAGCACCTGGTTGCCGCTCGAGATCTTTATGCCCACGCGAGCCGCGCGCAGCAGCTCGGCATCGACACCCTGGGGAACCAACGACTCGGCCAGATACAAGCTGACCTTACCCTTTACTTTGCTGGCGCCCGTTCCGGTAATGGTGGGGCGCAGATTGATCCAGCCGTGGTAGAACGCGGAGCCGTTGTCTTTTGCCTGCTCAAACACCGTGGCATCGCCGGCGGAGTTGTTTTGCGCGCAGGCAGCAAAGCCGTTGAGATCGAAGGTCGAGACCGGATAGAGCGTCACGGCGCCAGTCGCATTGGAAGTCAGGGAAACATCACCCTGCTGCGACCAGCTGCCGCGATCGGCGTCGCCCAGCTCCAGCACCAGCTTGGACGTGTCGCTGTGCACGCTCACCGAATTGGTGTTGACCTTCATGTTGTTGGTAAACCAGGCGTAGGTCGCGGCGCCCAAGGTGGCGGCGAGCGCCACCATAACGAGCGCGATGTAGGCACGCGCGTGGCGAGCGTGGCGGCGGGCGGCAGCGCCCTCGAGGACCTGGCACTCGGCGGCTACGCTGGAGGGAACCGCGGGGCTCTCGCTCTGGGTTTTGGCCTCGCAGCTATCTGCTGGCATGCGCTTCTGATCTTTCACGTCGCTCGCCCCCTTACGCCTTGGCCGCAGCAAAGGCAAGCTGCAGCACCACATCGCGGGCCTGGGCCTCGTCGATGCAATTGGCGTCGCAGCCTTCCATGTATACAACGTAGCGAACGCTTGCCACCTCGTTGGCGGCCAGCGTGCAGATGGGCGTGGCGCCCGCGCGCGGCGTGGGCGTGTCACCGGTGCCATCCATGCTGTAAGAACTAATAGCGCGGGCCGGGTCGGCGGTGTAGCTCCAGCCCGAGGCGGCACCCGCTACGACCGCGCCGTCCTGCGCCGTGGTGCGCCCGTTGGTGGCGCCTGCGGTATTGCCCAAGTCGTCACAGGTAAAGATATGCGTTTGCGTGCCCGACGCAGTCGTGATCACCAAGCCCAGGCGCAGTGCGGCCAGCAGCTGCGGGTCGCTCGTCATGCCCATCTGGCCCTGGTACAGGTACACGTTGAGCGCGCTATCGCTGCCCTTAAGGTACAGCGTGCCCGAAAGGGCGTAGTCGTCCAGCTGCGCAGTGCAGTCGGCATAGTCGGTCGTGATACCCGCGGCATTTTGGAAGGTGCCGCGCCAAAAACGGGAAAGGTCTGCCGTCGAGATGGGATAGAGCGTTTTGTCGGCGGCGGCAAGCGTTGCCGTTGTGTCCCAGGGCCCGTTGGCCGAAAGGCCAATCTGCAAGTCGGAGCCCTCGTCGCTTACCGTGTGCGCCACGGGCGTCACGTTGGTGTAGCGCGAATTGCTAAACCAGGCGTAGGTGGCGGCGCTCAGGGCGGCCACCAGCACCAGCATCCATGCGGCCGCAGCAACCATGCGACGGCGCGAGCCCAGGACATCTTTGATGTTCGATGCACTCATCCCTGGCCCCCTTACGAACGCTTGCCGGCAAAGCGCAGCGCCAGCGATTGCAGGCTGGTGGTGGCCAGGTTGTTGGTGCAGTCGGGGT
>URTP01000157.1 GCA_900550835.1 uncultured Collinsella sp.
GCACCTTTGTGGCGGTTTTCGTTTACGAGGGGTTTAGGGGCGGACCTGGCCGGTGCCGCGGAGCTTGTATTTGTAGGTGGTGAGGGCCTCGGCGGCAAAGGGGCCACGGGCGTGGAGTTTTTGGGTCGAGATGCCGATCTCGGCGCCCAGGCCAAACTCGCCGCCGTCGGTAAAGCGCGTGCTGGCGTTGGCGTACACGGCCGAGCCATCGACCGCGTCCAGGAAGCGCTCGCAAGCATCCGTGTCCTCGGCAACGATGGCCTCGGAGTGCATCGTGCCGTAGCGATTGATGTGTGCGATGGCCTCGTCCTCGTTTGCCACGACCTTCACGCTCATCTCGAGCGCCAGGTACTCGCGACCCCAGTCCTCCTCAGTCGCGGCGACGTAGTCATCGCCCTCCACAAAGCCGGCATCGGCGCACGCGGCGCACGTGGCCTCGTCGCCGTGAATGAGCACGCCGTGGTCGTGCAGCACGGCAACGACCGCAGGCAAAAACACATTGGCCACAGCATGGTCGACCAGCAGCGACTCGGCGGCATTGCACACGCCTACACGCTGGGTCTTGGCATTAACGATAATGTTGAGCGCTTTATCGAAGTCGGCGGATTCATGCACGTAGATGTGGCAGTTACCCGTGCCCGTCTCGATCACCGGAACGAGCGACTCGCGCACGCAGCGCTGGATCAGGCCCGCACCGCCACGCGGAATGAGCACATCGACGACGCCGCGGAGCTTCATGAGCTCGCCGGTGGCCTCGCGGTCGGTAGACTCGATCATCGACACGGCCTCGCGCGGGAAGCCCTTGGCCTCGAGCGCATCGGCCAGCAGTTCGGCAATCATGGCACACGAGTGATAGGCCAGCGAGCCGCCGCGCAGAATGCAGGCGTTGCCGGTGCGGATGCAGATGCCCGCGGCGTCGGCCGTCACGTTGGGGCGCGCCTCGTACACCATGGCGACCAGGCCCAACGGCACGCTCACGCGGGTGAGGTCCACGCCGCTTGCGAGCACGCGGTGGTCGAGCACACGGCCGACAGGATCGGGCAGCTCGGCGAGCTTCTCCAGGCCGACGGCCATGCCCTCAACGCGCTCGGGCGTCAGCAGCAGACGATCGAGCAGTCCGGCCGAGGTACCCGCATCGCGCGCGGCGGACATATCGAGCTCGTTGGCGGCAACGATGGAGTCGATACCGTTGCGCAGCGCTGCGGCCATGGCGCGCACGGCCTCCTGGCGCTGTTCATCGCTCGCCGTGGCAAGCGAGGCCGACGCCGCCTTGGCGGCAACGGCAAGATCGTGGACATACGTGGCTATATCGACCGACATGGGCGGCCCTTTCTCCTAGAAGTTTGCAACCATGGTAGCCGATTTGCGCATGGCCTCGCCCACGGCGGTAGAATTGGTCAACCCGAAACACCGCAACGAACGGAAGACTCACATGGCCCTCATCACTTCGTACCACGTCCCCGGCCTTTACGTCGAGGACCACAGCATCGACGTCCCCCTTGACTGGCGCGGCCTGGAGCCGATGCTCCTGGCCGTCGGCAGCACCATGCGCCGCGGCGCCATGCCAGCGCCCATCGCCGGCGCGCCCGAGAGCATCAAGCTCTTCTACCGCGTGGTCTGCGCGCCCGACCGCATCAACGACGATCTGCCGCTGCTCCTGTTTTTGCAGGGTGGCCCCGGTGGCGAGAGCCCGCGTCCGCTGTCGCCCACGAGCGACGGCTGGATTGAGGAGGCCGTCAAGCATTTCCGCGTCGTGCTGCCCGACCAGCGCGGAACGGGGCGCAGCAACTGCGTAGACGGGCGCACGATCGCGGCTCTGGGCGAGCGCGCGACGGCGGCCGGCTCCGATGCTGCCCGCTCGCAGGCGGACTTCCTCAAGCGCCACCTCGCCAGCTCCATCGTGCGCGATTTTGAGTACCTGCGCCTGGTGGGCTTTGGCGGCAAGCCCTGGGTCACACTCGGGCAGAGCTACGGCGGCTTTTTGACGCTGGGCTATCTGTCGCTCTTCCCCGAGGGCGTGGCGGCAAGCTTTACCTGTGGTGGCATTCCACACGTGCCGGCGAGCGCCAGCGAGGTCTACGCGCACACCTTCCCGCGCATGGCCGCCAAGACGCAGCAGTATTACGACCGCTACCCCGCCGACGTCGAGCGCGTGGCGGCGCTGGCCGATGCGCTTGAGGAGCAGAAGCCCGTGCTGCCCGACGGCTCGCCAATGACGGTGGAGCGCCTGCAGCTTATGGGCAGCGACTTTGGCATGAAGCCGAGCTTTGAGCGCATGCATTGGATTATCGATCACGCTTTTATTGACGGCGACGGCACGCTGGCCTGCGGCGCCTCGGTATCTGACAGCTTTTTGATGCGCGCCTTCGAGCGCACCAACACGCGCACGAATCCGCTGTACTGGACGCTTCAGGAGTTCATCTACGCCGACGGCGACACCATGCCCATTCGCTGGGCCGCGGCAGAAGAGAAGGCCCATCGTGCCGAGTTCGACACGCTCACGCGACCGCTCATGTTTACCGGCGAGGCCATGTTCCCGTGGATGTTTGAGCAGATGCCCGAACTTAAGCCCTTCAAGCCGGCGATGGATCTGCTTATGGAAGACACAAGCTGGGACAAGATCTACGACCCGCAGCGCCTGGCGTGCAACGAGGTGCCCCTGCAGGCCGCAGTGTATTTCGACGACATGTACGTCGATTCGGGCCTGCAGCTCGATACGCTCAGCCGCGTGGGTAACTCGCACGCCTGGGTGACCAACGAGTTCGAGCACGACGGCCTGCACGGCAGTGTGGTATTCAAGCACCTCTTCGACGAGTCCCTCAACCGTGGAGATCTGCGACGGATCTTCTAGCAAAGGAGCGCCCGCGTCCGCCGGCACAAAAGGGGTGTCCCCAACTGCCGGCACAAAAGGAACGTCCCGAAGTGCCGCCGACGACAACGCCGCAGGTAGAGGACGGAAAGCGAAAACGCCCCTAAGCGATCAAGGTGACGTGAAAGAGGAGGGCATTGACCTTTTGGTCATGCCCGACGATTGAACGTCAGATTGCCGCTTAGGGGCGTTTGCAGCGTCAATTGGTTAGGCGAAGACGATCAGATTATCTCGATGGATTGCGGGCTTCTCGGCTAGGTCTGCCAGTAGACGGTTGCCGGCAATCTGGTCCTGGCGGCGGCCGGCGGCAAGCTCCAGCACGTCCGAATCGGCCTCAGCGATACCGCGGGCGACAACCATGCCGCTCGGGTCGCACACGTCGAGCACATCGCCCTCGGCAAACTGGCCATCGACCTCGCGAATACCCACCGCGAGCAGCGACGATCCGCGGCTGACCAGCGCCTTCGCGGCGCCGTCATCGACCGTCACCGAGCCGTGCGCCTTGTCGCCCAGTGCAATCCACAACTTGCGCGGCGCAATGTCCAGGCGCTCCGCCGGCGGATCGAACAGCGTACCCACGCTCTCGCCGCGGGCCAGACGCACGAGCGCATCGGGCTCCTCGCCCGAGCAAATCACGCTTTGAATGCCCGCCGTCATGAGAATGCGGCTCGCGCGAATCTTGGTGATCATGCCGCCCGTACCCACCGATGTGGAAGAATCGCCCGCCGAGGCGATAATCTTGGCATCGATCTTATGCACGACCGGGATAAACTCGGCCGTCGGATCCTCATGCGGATTGGCGGTGTAGAGGCCATCGATGTCCGAGAGCGTCACGCACAGATCGGCAGAAACCAGGCAGCTCACAAGCGCCGCCAGCGTGTCGTTGTCGCCAAACTTGATCTCATCGACGGTGACGGTATCGTTCTCGTTGACGCCCGGCACCACGCCGAGCTCCACCAGGCGAAGCAGGGCGTCGCGCGCGTGCAGGTAGGACGTGCGGCGCGCCGTGTCGTGACGCGTGAGCAGCACGAGCGAGGTGAGCAGGTCGCGCGCATGGAACTCCTCGTCGTAGGCCGACGAGATGATGCACTGACCGGCCGAGGCGCAGGCCTGCAGGCTCGGCAGGTCGCCGACCGGCTTACGGTCGAAGCCCA
>URTP01000158.1 GCA_900550835.1 uncultured Collinsella sp.
GGCTGGGTCACCCTGGCCATTGGCGTCGCGCTCGCCATGCCCATCATCGGCGAGGTCCTCACGCCCGCCAGCTGGAACGCCGTCGACATCAAGTCCCTCATGTTCCTGACGGCCGCCATGGCCGTGGGCTCCGTGGGCGGTGCCACCGGCATGAACGCCTGGATCGCCGACGTTGTGCTTCCCAGCTCCGTGCCCGAGAACATCTTCCTGTTCGCCCTGCTTGTCGCCGCGCTCTCCATGATCATCCACATGTTCATGGGTTCGGTCATGGCCGTGCTCGGCGTGTGCGTGCCGGCGTTCATCAGCTTCGCGGCCGGCTCCAGCGTGAGCCCGCTCGCCGTGGCGCTCATCGTCTTCACGTCCATCAACATCCACTACATCCTACCGTTCCATAACCTGCCGATCCTTATCGGCGAGGGCAAGGACGCCGGCGGCTACACCTCCAAAGAGGCCATGCGCATGGGCATTCCCCTCACTGCGGTCGTCTTTATCGTCGTGCTGGTCGAGGCCGCCTGGTTCCACCTCTTTGGCCTGATGTAAGCGGTCGAGTGCTTGGCTGTAATTAGCCGAGTGCTTGAACTGCGAGTGCCCGAGCGCCCCATCCATGAGCGCCGTGGCCCCACTACGTTCCCCAGCCCGGCGGCACTCCCGCCGCCGGGCACTCTCCCGAAAGGAGCACGCTATGTCCACTACCGATGCTTCCCAGATCCACGACCTGCGCTCCGCGCTCGACTTTTTGCGCGAGATGCCGGGCCAGCTGCTCGAGACCGACACCCAGGTCGATCCCGATGCCGAGGTCTCGGGCGTCTATCGCCACGTCGGTGCCGGCGGCACCGTTATGCGTCCGACCAAAGAGGGTCCGGCGATGGTCTTCAACAACGTCAAGGGCTTTGACGATGCCAAGGTCTGCATCGGCATGCTTGCCAGCCGCAAGCGCGTTGCCGCCCTGCTCGACCTGGACGAGGAGCACCTGGGCCTCGAGATCGGCAAGCGCTTCGAGAACCTGATCGCGCCCGAGCAGATCGCCGAGGGTGCGCACGTCGACTGTCAGGAGGTCGTGTACAAGGCGACCGACGAGGGCTTTGACCTGCGCAAGATCGTTCCCGCTCCCACCAACACGCCCGTCGACGGCGGCCCCTACATCACCATGGGCCTCGCCTACGGCACGAGCCCCGACGGCTCCCAGTCCGACGTGACCATCCACCGCTTCTCCTGCGTCGACAAGGACAAGCTCGCCATGTGGATCACCCCGGGCAGCCGTCACCTTGGCGCCTTTTTTGACGAGTACTGCCAGCGCGGCGAGGACATGCCCATCTCCATCTCCATCGGCTTGGACCCCGCCGTGTACATGTGCTGCGGCTTCGAGGCTCCCACCACGCCGCTCGGCTTCAACGAGCTGCAGATCGCCGGCGCCCTGCGCGGCCACGCCGTCGAGCTTGCCGACTGCGTCACCGTTCCGCAGAAGTGCATTGCCAATGCCGAGTACGTGCTCGAGGGCTACCTCATGCACGACGAGACCATCAACGAGGACGTCAACGGCCACGGCTACGCCATGCCCGAGTTCCCCGGTTACACCGGTGGCGCCAAGGTCTGCCCGGTGATCAAGATCACCGCCGTTACCACGCGCGTCAACCCCATTATGGAGAGCTGCATCGGTCCTTCGCACGAGCACGTGTCCATGGCCGGTATCCCCACCGAGGCCTCCATCTACAAGATGGTCGAGACCGCCATCCCGGGCCGTCTGCTCAACGTCCACGCCGCTCCCTGCGGCGGCGGCAAGTTCGTTGCTATCATGCAGTTCAAGAAGTCGAGCAAAAATGACGAGGGCCGTCAGCGCAACGCCGCCATGCTCGCCTTCTCGGCATTCTCCGAGCTCAAGCATGTGATCCTGGTTGACGAAGACGTTGACATCTTCGACATGAGCGACGTGATGTGGGCCATGACCACGCGCTTCCAGGCCGACGTGGACCTCATCACCATCCCCGGTTGCCACTGCCACGTGCTCGATCCGTCCAACGACCCCGCGTTCGATCCTTCGATCCGCGAGCACGGCATCGCCTGCAAGGCCATCTTCGACTGCACGGTTCCGTTCAACCTTAAGAAGAACTTCATCCGCTCGCAGTTCATGGAGATCGACCAGGACAAGTGGGCCGCCGAGCTTGCTTTCTAGTACGTAGCCCTACCGAGTAACTAAGTAAGGAGCTGTCATGCCTGAGTCTTCTGTCCGTCCCCGTCGCATTGTCGTTGGCGTGTCTGGCGCCAGCGGTGCCGCGCTGGGTCTTGAGTGCCTCAAATGCCTGCGTCAGGCCGGTGCCGAGTCGGCGCTTGTCGTCACGCGCGGGGGAGAGATCACCATCGAGCAGGAGCTCGGCATGACGCTCGACGAGTTTGCCGCGCACGCCGATGTGGTCTACGACAATAAAAATATCGGCGCCGCCATCGCAAGCGGTACCTATCCGGTTGACGGTATGATCGTGGCGCCCTGCTCCATGAAGACGCTCGCCGGCATCGCGAGCGGCTACAGCGAAAACCTGTTGCTGCGCGCGGCCGACGTGCAGATGAAAGAGCAGCGCCGCCTGGTGCTCATGGCGCGCGAGACGCCCTTCAGCGCCATTCATGTCGACAACATGGCGCGCCTGGCGCGCGTACCGGGCGTCATGCTCATGCCGCCCATGCTCACGTTTTACAACGGCCCCGCCACGCTCGACGACGCGGTGCATCACATCGCCGCCAAGGCGCTCGAGGCCGTCGGCGTGTCATGTGCAAACTATAAGCGCTGGTCGTAGGTGCCTTTAGGGTAGGATACGAGTAGTGTTTGAGCCCGCTGCCCCCGTGGGCGGCGGGCTTTGGTGTGTCGGGAGGACCTATGCAGACGGGCATGTATGCGATTAGCGAGATGGCGAGCCTGTTTAACGTTTCGCGCCAAACGCTCATCTACTACGACAAGATCGGTTTGTTTAAACCCGCAGTGGTTAACGAAAAGGGCTACCGTTTCTATTCGCCCACGCAGATTCCGCTCATGCGTCTGATCTGCATGTTGCGCGACCTGGGGCTCGAACTCGACGAGATTGACCGCCTGACCTCGACGTTCGACATCGGCGAGATGACCGATCACCTGCGCTCGCGGGTGCAGGCACTCGATGATCAGATTGTCGGGCTCAAAGCCGAGCGCGCGAGCGTGCGGGAGCGTCTGAGCTTTTATGACGAGGCGGTTTACTGGCGCGAGCGCGAGGGCAAGCCGGAGCTCAAACAGTTTGAGCGCCGCTACGTGGTCTTTGAGGAGTTCCCGGCCGATATCGAGCGCGGCCGCTCGATGCTGCACCCCACGCTCATGCGGGCAATCCTGCGCATGCGTACGTTGACGGGCACGCGCCCCATGCGCGGTTGGGGCGCCATGCTGCGTCGCGAGGCGCTGCATTCCGACGACCCCATCGCCGGTGCCGGCTCCTTTGCCGTGCTGCCGCGCGGTGCCGAGGAGCTGCTGCCGAGCGATCCTGCCGAGCTGGCAGAGATTGGCGTCGAGGTGTTGCCCGAGGGCACATACCTGTGCATGAGCCGCTGGGGCATGCCGTACGAACCCGAGGGCATTCGTGCCATCGTGGCATGCATGGACGAGCACGCACTCCAGCCCATCGGCAACGCCTTCGATTTTTGCTACCTCGATACCACGAGCTACGACGAGTCCCACCAAGAGGACTTCTGCTGCATCCAAATCCCCGTTACCCTCCAGATGTGACAAAGGGACAGTCCCTTTGTCACATTCGCGGCATGGCTGCCGCCCAAACCATCACAACATTCGATGAAAATCTCGAAAACGAGGAAAAGCGTCGAATGTTGTGACGCTTTTCCTGTCTGTGCCGGCGAGCTCCCGTGTCATCTGGGGGTATAAGGCTAGCAAGTGTTTATTTGCGAGGCTTAAGGGGCGCCCCGTATGGATATCGATAACTTTGAATGGTGGTATAGCGAGGGCGAGGCTCCGGACGAAGAGTGGGACGAGCCCGCGCCGTGTGACGTGTCG
>URTP01000159.1 GCA_900550835.1 uncultured Collinsella sp.
TTGCGCGCTGCCGGTTGCCATTGTGTGCGGCTCGGGCAATCAAGGCATTACCTGCGCATTGCCCGTCATGGAGTATGCCGAGTACCTGCGTTGCGACCACGAGCGTCTGGTGCGCGCCGTGATGCTGTCCGATCTTATCGCCGTGCATATCAAGAGCTATATTGGTGCGCTTTCGGCGTTTTGCGGTGCTATTTGCGCCGCGTGCGGCGCCGGCGCTGCGATTACCTGGCTGTGCGGTGGCACGTGCGAGCAGATTGGCGCGACGGTCTCGAATACGCTCGGTAACGTGGGCGGCATCGTGTGCGACGGCGCCAAGGCGAGCTGTGCCGCCAAGATCTCGGCTGCCGTCGATGCAGCGATTCTGGGCCATGATATGGCCATGCAGGGTCGCGGCTTCCGCGCCGGCGAGGGCCTGATCCAAGATACCGTTGAGCAGACAATCGCCAGTATGGGCTACGTAGGCCGTGTGGGCATGAAAGATACCGACGTCGAGATCCTCAACATCATGATCGGCAAAACCCAAGTGTGCTAGGACAGTTCGTCGGCTACTTGGTGTTCGTAGAAGGCTTCTACTACGGCGTTAAAGTCGCGGGCGAAGCCTTCCATGGTTCCGCGCCAGGTGACTCGGTTGGGCTTGCCCTGGCCTACATAGGCAGTCTGAATGCCGCAGGCGGGACTAGGGAAGTCGCGTTTGGGATCGTTGCCCACCATAAGGACCTCGTGCGGTTCGAGTCCCATCACCTGAAGCTGCTCTAGATAGTAGGTGGCATCAGGCTTGCAGCGGGTGGCGTTTCCCATGTGCGTGACGAGCTCAAAGGGGGCGTCGGCCAGGTCGCCCCAACCCATGCGGCACTCGATGGCCCCCTGCGGAAAGCTGGGGTTGGTAAAGAGCGCGCAGCGCAGCCCTGCGTCCTGTACGGTCTGAAGCGCGGCGTGTGCGCCCGGCATGGCATGGGCGTTGATGAGTTCGTCATTCTTGTACGGAAGAACTTCGCGGTCGTAGTAGGTAAACGCCTCGTAGATAAGTGGGTCCGAGAGGCAAATGCCGCATCGGCGCTCGACCTCTTCTTGGTAAAACTCAAGATTGGTGCGATTGTCCGTGCTGCTGCGGCGATTGGCGTTGAGGTCGACCAGGATGGTGCCGAGGCGTGCCATCGTGCCACCGCGGCTGCGGCGCCCGATATCCGCGAGCATCGAAGAGACATCCTTAAAATATCGAAGGATGAACGCGTTGAGGTTGATGCTAAGAAGCGTTTCGTCCATATCGAAAACGACTGCTTTGAGCACGCGGGCACCTTTCTCGAAAAATCGATCTAGAATCGTTGGCTCCGGATACTTTACCCCAAAGCCGAATGCCTGGCTGGTTATCGTCAAGTTGCGGAGACGTGTGTTCATAAGATTACGAAAAAGTCTCCACACGAGTAAAAAATCGCAGTTCACGCTTGAAATCGAACTCATTTCCCCGTAACCTATACGAACGTGATTGCATAAGCGTCACATTAGTATCTGTCGGCTCCCGAGTGTTCCTAAACGTTGTGTGCTTGTCGCACCCTTCTGTAGGTCCTAGCAATCGGGGCCCCGTAGTTCGAAAGGGGTCCACCTTTGAGTGAGATTCAGAACTCGTCCATTTTCTCTCTTGACGATGTCAACGAGGAGGAGATGAACAACCTCATCGACGGTACGATTACCGACTTTGATGAGGGCGATCTCGTTAACGGCACTGTCGTTAAGATCGAGCATGACGAGGTGCTCGTTGACATCGGATTCAAGTCCGAGGGCGTTATCCCGGTCCGCGAGCTGTCCATCCGCAAGGACGCTAACCCTGCAGACATCGTTGCACTCGGTGATCCCATCGAGGCCCTGGTTCTCCAGAAGGAGGACAAGGACGGTCGTCTGGTCCTGTCCAAGAAGCGTGCCGAGTACGAGCGTGCTTGGAACCGCATCGAGGAGAAGTTCAACTCCGGCGAGAACGTCGAGGGCGAGGTTATCGAGGTTGTCAAGGGCGGCCTGATCCTCGACATCGGCCTGCGTGGCTTCCTGCCCGCTTCCCTCGTCGACCTCCGTCGCGTCAAGGACCTCACCTCCTACATGGGCACCCGCATCGAGGCCCGCGTCATCGAGATGGACCGCAACCGCAACAACGTTGTCCTCTCCCGTCGCGTCGTGCTTGAGGAGTCCCGTAAGGCCGAGCGCTCCGAGATCCTGTCCAAGCTCAAGTCTGGCATGCGTCTCCAGGGCACCGTTTCCTCCATCGTCGACTTCGGCGCCTTCGTCGACCTCGGCGGTATCGACGGCCTCATCCACATCTCCGAGCTCTCCTGGAACCACGTCAACCATCCTTCCGAGGTTGTCAAGGTCGGCCAGGAGGTCGAGGTCGAGGTTCTCGACGTCGACCTCAACCGCGAGCGCATCTCCCTGGGTCTCAAGCAGACCACCGAGGATCCGTGGCGCGCACTGGTCAAGAAGTACCCCGTCGGCGCTATCGTCGAGGGCACTGTGACCAAGCTTGTCCCGTTCGGCGCTTTCGTCGACCTGGGCGAGGGCATCGAGGGCCTGGTGCACATCTCCGAGATGGCCAACAAGCACGTGGACCAGCCTTCTCAGGTCACCCACGTTGGCGACAAGGTTCAGGTCAAGGTCATGGAGATCGACCTCGACCGTCGTCGTATCTCCCTGTCCATGAAGTCTGCTGCTGAGACTCTGGGCGTCGAGATCGAGGTTACCCCGCTGCCTTCCGAGAAGAAGGACGAGGAGACCGACGCCGAGTAAATCGGTTTGACGATCACTTGTTTTAAGGGATCCGTCCGTAATGGACGGGTCCCTTTTTGCATTTGGCACCGAGATGCGCAATGCTGCCGGGCTGTCCACAGGCTATTGGATTGTCGGTGCATGAAAAAAGCCGACATCCCGCCTCGGGGAGGAGGCGGGAACACACCGAGTAGACGGAGGGGTGCGGAGCGCGGTCGCGTCTCGACTGACGACGTTGCCCATCGACAGGATCATTGTAACGCATGGCGGTTCTTGGTTTATCGTGTCGAGCGTTTGCGTTGTGCCATTGCCTGCGGTAACGGTGTGTTACACTCTTGCACTGCTGAGTGGGCCAGACGGTCGCGCGATGTGCTGCTTGCAGTACGCGTGAGGAAAGTCCGGGCTCCAGAGGGCGGGATGCCGGCTAACGGCCGGGCGGAGTGATCCGACGGAAAGCGCCGCAGAAAAGAAGACTCCCACCTGCGCCGCAAGGCGTAAAGGGAAAAGCTGAAACGGTGGTGTAAGAGACCACCAGCGTCGTGGCAACAGGGCGGCTGGGCAAGCCCCATCCGGAGCAAGCGCGAATAGGAACGCTATGGGCCGGCCCGGTCCGCGTTCGGGTAGCGTGCGTGGAGCTGCACGGTAACGTGCAGACAAGATAAATGACCGTTCACGACAGAACCCGGCTTACAGGCCCACTTGGCATTTTTGTTACCCTGACAATCGGTACGGCCTTTGCCGTATTATTGAGGCTGTTTGTTGCTGCGCTTTATTTTGTTGAGGGGCTTTGTTGGACAGCTATTTTACTCTGCAATCGAATATTGAGGCTTCGGGCGAGTTTGTGGACCGCAAGAGCCGGTTTATTGCCCAGCTGGTCCATATTGAGTCCGAGGACGAGGCGAATGCCTTTATCGAGATGGTTCGCAAGCGTCATTACGACGCTCGACACAATGTTCCCGCGTGGATTTTGGTCGATGGGCGTGAGCGCCAGAGCGATGATGGTGAGCCGAGCCGTACGAGCGGCATGCCGACGCTCGAGGTGCTGCGCGGAGCGGGGCTCAAAAATGTTTGCTGCGTAGTGACGCGCTATTTTGGTGGTACGTTGTTGGGACCTGGTGGCTTGGTACGCGCCTATACCGCGGCGACGCAGACGGCGGTGGCTGCGGCTCAGGAAGCCGGGCAGATCGTTGAGATGACGA
>URTP01000160.1 GCA_900550835.1 uncultured Collinsella sp.
CAGGCGCGCGGCCACGTCCTGCACGCGGGTCGAGATCTCTGCCGAGTTTGTGCGGGCGATGGTGAGCGGCAGGGCGATGTTCTCGCGCGCCGTGAGCGTATCGAGCAAGTTGGAGTCCTGGAAGATAAAGCCCAGCTCCTCGCGGCGGAACTGCGAAAGCTTGGCCTGCTTCATGCGCGTCACATCCTGGCCGTTGATGCGAATGGTGCCGCTCGTGGCGCTATCGATGGTCGAGACGCAGTTGAGCAACGTCGACTTGCCCGAGCCCGAGGCGCCCATGATGCCAACGAACTCACCGCGGTTGACGGTAAAGCTGACGTCGTTGAGCGCGCGGGTCACGTTGCCCAGCGCTCCATATACCTTTTCGAGATGCGCGACCTCCAGTACCGGGGTCGCCATGTGCGTGGTTTGCATACCGAGTCCTTTCTTGCGATTAGTCTACGGCATCTATAGTCGCAAGGAGCCGAGTCGGCTACCATCGATATGGCTTACGCTTGCCTTACCGTTGTGTAAGGTACGAGTAGCTACCCTGCCACGTGTTGATGTTGAGAGAGGACTCCTGTTGAAGACTGTTCATGTTGCCGCTGGGATCATTCGCAAGGATGGATCTGACGAGCTGCTTGCCGTGCGGCGCGGCTACGGCGACATGCAGGGACTATGGGAGTTCCCGGGCGGCAAACTTCTGCGCGGCGAGACACCCGAAGACGCCGTGCGCCGCGAGCTTATGGAAGAGCTACAGGTAAAAGTCACCAACCTGCGTGATTTCTACACCGTTGAGTATGACTACCCCGATTTTCATCTCTCCATGGAGTGTTACTACTGCTCGCTCGCCGATGAATCCGATGAGCCCCAGAAACACGACCGCCAGCTTGATATCCGCTGGATTCCACGCACCTCGCTTGCCACGGTGGAATGGATGCCCGCCGACAAGGGGCTCATTGATGCTCTGATTGAGTTAAAGGAAGATCGGCTTGAGGCAAGCTCCGCCGATGGAGCCGCGCCCAAAACAACCGAAAAAACCGCGCACAACCCCAAGCGCGCACCTAAACGCCGCAGCAAAAAGCGTCCCAAGCCCGGTCTGCTCGACGGCATCGATACCTCGGACCTCTCCGCTGACGAGCGCGAACTGGTCCGCCGTCGCGCCGCCATCAAAAAGTCCATGAAGGGCAACAAGCGCGCCAACACCAAGCCCGAGCTGCTCGTACGTCAGCGCCTACGGGCCGCGGGCCTTACGGGCTATCGTTTGGAATGGAAGGTACCCGGCAAGCCCGACATCGCCTTCCCCGGCCGCAAGATCGCCATCTTCGTCAACGGTTGCTTTTGGCACCGCTGCCCCAAGTGCAACCCAAGCCAGCCCAAGCGCAACGTTGAGTTTTGGGAGGCAAAGTTCCGTCGCAACGTCGAGCGCGACCGTGCTGCTGTGGCAGCGCTCACTCAAATGGGCTGGACGCCCATAACCATCTGGGAATGCGAACTCAAAAAAGACCGCATCGACGCCACGATGGAAAAGGTCATCGAGCAGGTGCGCGCCACAGAGCCGCAGCGCTAACAGCGAGCATTCACACGTTACGCACGTCCGCGCCACATCCACGTCACAAACCTTAGAAAGCCCTTAAGCTCAAAACCTTTCAAGAGTGTTACTCGATACCTCTGACCTGCAGTTTCATCGTAACACCAAACCAGGTTAAGCCTTTCTTTAGCGCTTCTTTGCGGCAGCCGCGTCATAATGTAGCCAGCGCACGGGACCTAGCAGCAAACCCCGAGCGCATCCTTTTGGTGGATATCGAGGAGGCCGCAAAAGCATGCATTCTTCCAATGACGCAGCACAGCAGCCATCCCTAAAACATGCAAACCTTTTCTCCTTCCCCCCGACACAGAGAAACGGCCTCCTCGACTCCCCCACCACAAAAACCAAGCGCTCAGCCGATCAGAGCCTCAACTTACGAGCATCCTTCGAAAAGCTCCAAGCATCCCTAGACAAGGCGTTCCCCGAACAGGCAAGAGCAATCTAAGCCCATCGCGCTTTATACTGATGCCATGCGAAACATGGATCACATAGAATTGCACCGCGGAGGACGCGAGGAAGCGTTTCCCGAGACCGCCGAAGACTGGCCCTATATTGCCGAACGCGCAGAATTCGCTCGCTATCCGGGCAATTCCGTCCCCTGGCACTGGCATTCCGAAGTTGAGCTTTTCTACATGGAGCAGGGGGCGATTGACTATCGAACGCACGCGGCTCATGAGCACGTACGCTTTGAGGAAGGGTCCGCCGGCTTTATCAACGGCGGCGTTTTGCACAGCACGCTGCAATCACCCAATTCGGCGCCAGCCATTCAAATGCTGCATATCTTTCAGCCGTCGATGCTCGGCGATCCCGCGGGACGTCTCCAAAAGCGCTACATCAACCCATTGCTTCAATGTCGAGGCGTCGATGTGCTCAAATGGTCGCCCACCAATCCCGACGATATGCCCTTTATCGATTTGCTGAAGAGCTCCTTTAGCCACGACCTTCAACGGCCGCAGAACGAGATGGC
The DNA here is from genome assembly GCA_900550835.1 of uncultured Collinsella sp. Taxonomy (GTDB): domain Bacteria; phylum Actinomycetota; class Coriobacteriia; order Coriobacteriales; family Coriobacteriaceae; genus Collinsella. The sequence goes on from URTP01000160.1 coordinate 2,535, forward strand.
GCTTCGAAATAGTTTGTCAGAGCTCTGGATTCAGATTAACGCCAAGACCGAACCGCTCTTTTCTTCCGACGGCGCCTCTTGGATGACCAGCCGCGACGTACAGTTCAAGGCAATCCTGGACTTTATCCGCGCAAACTATGCAGCCGCTATAGATGTGCCCCAGATGGCATCTGCAGCCGGCGTAAGCGAAAGAGAGTGTTACCGCATTATCGAAACTTGTGCAGGAACGACCCCGGCGGCATATCTACGCGCATACCGCATAAACCGTGCTTGCGAACTTTTGGCACACACCACGCGAACGGTACAGACAGTCGCGCGCCAATGCGGATTTATAACAGCAAGCCATCTTGGCCAGGTATTTAAAGAACAAATGGGGTGCACTCCTTCGAGCTATCGAGCAGCGAGGCAGAATCTCGATAGCACCAGGCAGAAATCCCGCTAGCCCTTCTTCTGTCACTGCATCAAACTTGCAGGCAAACAACAGAGAGGAGCAATCATATGAAGCACTTTGACCATATCGTATTTGACGTTGATGGGACATTGGCAGATACAGAAGAAAGCGTTCTGTCATCGCTTGTCCAGATTGTCCAAGAAGAGACCAGCAAAACGCTTCCCCGACACGAGCTTGACTTTGCCCTCGGCATACCCGGCAAGGATGCCCTTGAGAAACTTGGGATCTACTCGCAGGCAACGTTGGATCGCTGGTGCCAAGTTGCCGCCAGCTTTAAAAGCACCATCAGCGTGTTTCCAGGTTTGCTTGAAGTCATCGCAACACTCGCCGATAGCGGCTGCAAACTTGGCATCGTCTCCTCACGTGCGCGCGACGAATACGCAAAAGAAATTGCACCCCTTGGTTTCGATAAGTATTTTGAGCACATCATCCTTGTCGAAGACACAACCGAACATAAACCCGCACCCGCACCCATGCTCGAATATCTCCGACGTGCGGGCGCGAATCCTGGCAACGTCGTCTACGTTGGCGACACCGTCTACGACGAACAATGCGCAACTTCAGCAGGGGTCAGTTTTGCCCGAGCAGCATGGGGATCACACCAAGATATCCCAAACGCCACCTACAACCTCAAAACCCCCAACGACCTACTAACCCTAACAACCAAATAACCCACGCGTCCCACCCTTTCAGCCCCAACGCCACAAGGGCGATTGAGCAGGACGGCTTGGGCGGGTCCCCGTACTTAGTTTCCAAAATCATTCCGCAGCGCGAAGGCTTCTTATTATTTTCAGACCTAACGCCACAAGGGCGACGACCTCGAGTAGGTCAACTTGGGAGGGATGAGGGCTTAGTTCACCAATCTTTCCGCAGGGGGCAAAAAGCCTCGCCGCACGAAGT
>URTP01000161.1 GCA_900550835.1 uncultured Collinsella sp.
GCAGCGCCTCTTTTGCGATCAGGGATGTTTTATTCGCCCACGATCAGGCGGACGGAACCATAAATGCCGGCGTCATTGCCAAGGGTGGCCGCCACGATGGGGGTCTCCCGGCAGGACTTGAAGGCATAGGTCTTGTAGTGCTCCCGCAGCGGGTCGAACAGCACCTCGCCTGCGCGGGCCACACCGCCGCCGATCATGAACATCTCCGGGTCGGTGGTGGCAGCGATGCTGGCCAGTGCCATGCCCAGCGTGTCGGTCATCTCGTCCACCTCGCGGGCGGCAAGGGCGTCGCCGCTGCGGGCAGCGTCAAATACGTCCTTGGCGGCAAAGTCGGTGCCGCGCAGGGTGCAGGGGATGTCCGGGTTCTCGTCCAGCAGCTTCTTCATGCAGCGGACCACGCCGGTGGCGCTGGAATACTGCTCCAGATGGCCATGGCCGCCACAGCCGCAGGTGCGCTCCTCTTCGGGGTTCAGGCACATGTGGCCAATCTCGCCGCCGGCACCCACAACGCCCGATACCACGTCGCCGTTAACGATAACGCCACCGCCCACGCCGGTACCGATGGTGACCATCACCACGTTCTGTACGCCCTTGGCAGAGCCGAGCCAGGCCTCGCCCATGGCAGCGGCGTTGGCATCGTTTTCGTACTTAACGACCGCGTCGGGGCAGTGCTCCTGAATGGCGACTCTTAGCTCGGGCAGGTTAATGGCAATGTTGGCCTTGACCTTGGCATCGCCCGATGCCGGGATGGGGCACGGAACGGCCAGGCCAATACCCGCCACAAAGGCGCGCGGAATCTGGGCCTTGGCGACCACCTGGTCGATAGCCTCGGTCACCGCGGCAAAGCCCGCGGCGTCAACGATAGGAGGCGTGGGCACGCTGGCCTTGGCAAGCAGGTTGCCGTCCTCGTCGAACAGGCCTTCCTTAACCGAAGTGCCGCCAACGTCGATGCCGATATAGTACTGCTTAGGTTCCATGGGAGCCCACCTTTCTCGTTTAAACATTGCCTGTATGGTACCGCTCCCCAGGCAAAAACCTGTCAAAAAGGGACAGGTTTGTTTTGGCAGGTTTTATCTGGGAAAACGCAAGGCATGAAATTCGGTTCGCTGGGCGGCAAAACGGCCCAACCCCGTCCTCGAGCCAATCAATTTGCTCAATACCACATTATTAGAGTGCATATTAATTTGAAGCGCTCTAGTTGTTAAAGAGAAGCGTTTTTCGATTATCTCTTTCTCGAACTTTTCAAAAACGCAATAGGGATGCTTAGGCGTGGACTATACTTTCGTTTGTACTCAATCAAGCCGGAAAGGAGGTTCCATGATTCCCAAATACGAGGCAATAGCTGCAGATATCCGTCGAAGCATCGAGGACGGCGCTCTAAAGCCGGGCGACAAGCTGCCCACCGTCGTTGAGTTCTGCGAGCTCTATAGCGTTTCCAAAATCACCGTCAAACGAGCTATTGAGCAGATTACCGATGAAGGTCTTGTTACCAGCCGGCGCGGATCGGGCACCTACGTTAAGGACACGGCGGGGCTTCCCGGCCAGGCGTTTTTCCAGGGCAAGAACGATCGCTCCCAGGGCTTTTCGTATGAGCACCGCGGGGAGAAGGTGACCTCGGTGGTCTACGATTTCTCGATTGTCAATCCGCCAGCAGACGTCGCTGCCCAGCTGGGAATTGCCGAGGACGACTTTGCCTATCACATCGTGCGCGTGCGCCAGGTCGACGAGAAGCCCATCGTTATCGAGTACACCTACATGCCCCTCGAGCTGATTCCGGGCCTTAAAAAGAAAGACCTGTATGGATCGGTCTACAGCTTCATCCGCAAGCAATGCGGGCTGAAGATTTCGAGCTTCCACCGCACCATTCGCGCCGTAGCGGCAACCGAGGAAGAGGCTGAGCGCCTGGACACCAAACCCGGCTCTCCCCTGCTCGAGCTCAACCAGATTGGCTTTTTGGATAGCGTCACCGCCTTTGAGCATTCGATCTCGCGCAACGTTGGTGACCGCTTTGAGCTGCACAACGTAACGTTGGCATAGGTTTTTGTAGTCATGCGGGCGCTCGTTACGGCTCGTTTAGAGTGGGCGGCCGCGCAACACCATGGGGGTATGAACATGTCCGATTTGATTAAACTGACGCCGATCTTTCACGAGAAGATCTGGGGCGGCCGCCAGCTCGAAACCGTATTTGGTTATGACATTCCCGAGGGTCCCATCGGTGAGTGCTGGGCCATCTCGGCACACCCCAACGGCGACTGCCAGATCGCTGAGGGCCCGTACGCCGGTCACACGCTGTCATGGCTGTGGGCCGAGCACCGCGAGCTCTTTGGCAACTGCGAGGGCAAGGGGTTCCCGCTGCTCATTAAGATTCTGGACGCCAAGGACGACCTTTCGATCCAGATCCATCCCAACGACGAGTACGCCGCCGAGCACGAGAACGGCAGCCTGGGCAAAACCGAGTGCTGGTATGTGCTGGACTGCGAGCCCGGCGCCACGATCATCGTCGGACAGCGCGCGCACGACCGCGCCGAGGCCGCGCGTATGATCGAGGACGGCCGCTGGGACGACATGCTCAACGTGCTGCCGATTCACAAGGGCGACTTTTTCCAGATTGATTCCGGTACCGTCCACGCCATCAAGACCGGCACGCTCATTTTGGAGACGCAGCAGTCGAGCGACGTGACGTATCGCCTGTACGACTACGACCGTCCCGGCACCGACGGCAAACTGCGTCCCCTGCACATTGAGCAGAGTCTCGACTGCATCGACTTTGATTCTCAGGCCCCGACCGACGGCACCGTGACCGCGCCCGAAGTCGACGGCGTGACCGAACTCGAGTCCAACCCCTGCTACACCGTCGATCGCGTGCGCGTCAACGGCAGCAAGACCCTCGACCAGCACTGGCCCTTCATGTGTCTGTCGGTCATCGACGGCGAAGGCACCGTCTGCGGCGACCCCGTCCACAAGGGAAGCCACCTGCTAGCCCCGAGCACCGTCAGCTCCATCGACCTCGAAGGCAAGATGGAATTGATCATCAGCCACCTCTAGGTCGCACCAACAACCAAAACGCAACAAGGGGCTCCCCCGCTCATCAAACGGGAGAGCCCCTACTCACATCTATTTATCAGCCCACCCGGCTCTCCAGACCAAAAAGCGAACGAGCAAAGCGACGTTCGCAAGCAACGTTGTCCATGGCGCCTGTCCGGGGCCGCCAGGATCACGACAGCTTGACGATCGGTGCAAAACCTTTCATCAGCTTTTTGGTCTGGCCGGTTTTTTCGAACTGGACCTCGATCATGTCTCCGGCGACCGAGATCACGGTACCGGTGCCAAAGGTCTTGTGGCTCACGGTATCGCCCGCGGCAAAGTCCTGCGACGCGCTGGCGCGATCGACCTTGCGCTCCACCGTCGGCGACACCTTGGACGACGGCTTTTTAGCTCGCGGCGCGCCCGAACCAAAGGTCGAGGCAACACGGCCGGCGTCGGGCGAAACCCCGCGATGGCGCTCGGTGCCATAGGTGCTGCCACCAAAGAAATCGTCGAAGCTCGATCCGCCGCGCGAACCGGAACCGCCGGTCGAGCGCGTATGCGAACCGAACACCTTGCCGCCATACATATCCGAGCCCATGCCCGAGCCAAAGGTGCCGTGACGGTCGCCGCGCTTCTCCCAGCCCGTGCCCTCAAAACCGGCAGAACCGATACCGCTAAACTCGATATCCTCAAACGGAATCTCGTTGAGGAAACGAGAGCGCGGGTTGGCAGAGGTCGAGCCGTAGGTGCGACGCGTGGCCGCATAGGTCAGGAACAGGCGCTTACGGGCACGCGTGATGGCAACGTAGGCCAGGCGACGCTCCTCCTCGAGCTTGCCCGGGT
>URTP01000162.1 GCA_900550835.1 uncultured Collinsella sp.
GGCGCGAGCGGCCTCCTCGGCGGCAGCTGCCTGCTCCTCGGCCTGCTTGGCGGCCTCGACTTCCTGAGCACGGGCCTCGATCACCGAGGCGAGCTGCTTGCGGACCATGGCGACATAGGCATCCTCCAAGGTGGAGGAAGCGGACTTAGCGGGAATCTTCATTTCGGCGAGATGACCCATAAGTTCCTTGGAGGTCATGCCGAACTCTTTGGCCAGGGTGGACACACGGACTTTTGCCATATGACTTCACCTACCCTTTCTGGCACCTTGGGTGCCTAGAGACTGAACGAGCGTGGGAGATGCGCCGGGACCTGCCCGGCGCGACCGCGCGCTAGATCAGGTCCTCCGCATCATCGAAGGCGTCGGTGTCGTGGACACCGCAGAAACGGGAGCCGGGACGGGCCTGGTTGCGGCACTGGATGCCGTCCTCGGACACGTACTCGCAGCGGCGGACATCCTCGTCCTCCTCGTCACCGATCAGGTCGGCGGCGGGCTCCTCGTGAACGGGAACATTCTTGAGGATGTCGGCGGCAAGTGTCTCGGACTTGATGTCGATGTGCCAGCCGGTCAGGCGCGCGGCGAGGCGGGCGTTCTGGCCCTCCTTGCCGATGGCGAGGGACAGCTGGTCGTCGGGCACGATGACGCCGGCGTAGGCCTTCTCCTCGTCGATGAGGACGCGGGTGACCTTAGCGGGCGACAGGGCGTTGGCAACGTAGACGGCAGGATCGGCATCCCACAGGATGACGTCGACGCGCTCGCCACGGAGCTCGCCCACGACAGCGCGAACACGGCTGCCCTTGGGGCCGACGCAGGCACCCACGGGATCCAGACGGTCGTCGAGCGAGTGGACGGCGACCTTGGAGCGCTGGCCGGGCTCGCGGGCGATCGACTTGATCTGGACGGTGCCCTCATAGATCTCGGGCACCTCCTGCTCAAACAGACGACGCATGAGCTCGGGGTGGGTACGGGAGATGACAATCGGCGGACGGCTGTGCTCGCCACGAACCGGCTGCAGGTTGGAGTTGGGGTCGCGAACGTCGATGATCACGGCCTTGATGTGCTGGTTGTGCAGGTAGCGCTCGCCCATCGGACGCTCGTTGCGCTCGTTCTCGTAACGGCGCTGGTCGAAGTGCGGCAGCTCGGCCTCGACGCCTTCGCGAATCTTGACGATCGTGAAGTCGGGCGTGGACTGCAGCACGGTACCGCTGATGAGGTCACCGATGCGGCCGGAGAACTCCTCGTAGATCTGCTCACGGGCGGAGTTACGCACGATAGCGTTGATCTCGGCCTTGGCGTGCTGGGCAGCGATGCGGCTCGTGTTCTTGGGGGTAACGTCGATCTCCTCGAACTCGGTGAAGTTGCCCTCCTCGTCCATGGAATCGTCGATCGGCTCCAGGCGGTAGACGTAGATCTTGCCGGTGGTGCGGTCGATGGTCACCTTGGCACCCCACTCAAGATGCAGGATCTCGGCATAGCTCTTGGCGAGCGACTGCTCCAGGCGGTCGATCAGGTAGAGCTGGTCGATGTGCTTCTCCTGGCAAAGCTCCATCAGGGCGGACATCATGTCGGATGCTGCCATCTTACTTTCCTTCCTTCGCGGGCTTGAAGTCGTAGGTGGGCTTCAACTTGCACTTTTTAACATCAGAAAAATCGAGGGTAACGGACTCGCCGTCCTCGAGCTCGAGGGTCACGTTCGTCTCGGTGGCGGCGGCAATCTTGCCGGCGTACTTGCGACGGCCCTCGGTGGCGGTGGAGGTGAGCTCGCAGTCCTCGCCCACAAAGCGGGCAAAGTCGCGCGGACGGCGCAGCGGGCGCGCCATACCCGGGCTCGATACCTCGAGCGTATAGCTCGAAGAGATGGGGTCGAGCTCCTCAATCACGTCGCCGATCCACTTGGTATTGGCCGTGACGTCGTTGAGCGACAGGCTCTGACCCTCGGCACCCTCGATACGCACGCGCACGCAGGGGGCCTTGGTGGCACCCACGAGCTCGACGTCGACGATGTCGACATCGTGCTGGGGAGCGACGGCCTCGAGCGCATCGATGATCGCCTGCTCGGTCTTAGTCTTGACCATTGCGGCACCTCCATCCATACAAAAAAGAAGCGGGGCCGAAACCCCACTTCTTTCAATTACAACTTCATTTGCAAGCAAACTATAGCAATAGCTGCGAAAACGTGCAAGCACAGTACGAATCTGCAGGTCAGCGTGCGCACAGCTTCTCCACAAGAATAGGACAATTGACCGCGGCCAGGCTAAACAAAACGAGGGACGACCCAACCGGATCGCCCCTCGTCTTTTATGTGTCAGCTAAGCGCGCAGCGCTTACTTGACCACCAGGTTGACCAGCTTGCCGGGCACGCAGATGGCCTTGACGACCGTCTTGCCCTCGAGCCACTTGGCGACGGCAGCCTCGGCGGCAGCCTGCATCTCCTCATTGGAGGCATCGCGGGCCACGTCGATGCGGCCGCGGACCTTGCCGAGCACCTGAACGACGATCTGCACCGTGTCCTCGATGGACTCGGCCAGGTCGAACTCGGGCCAGGCGGCGGTGTAGGCGTTGCCCTCGCAGCCGAGCGCCTCGTGCCACAGCTCGTCGGCCCAGAACGGGCAGATGGGCGCCAGGACGCTCACGATGTCCTTGGCCACGCCGTAGCACAGAGCCTTGTCGCGGTCAGTACCCTCGGTGGCGTTGAGGTAGGCGCTCGCCGCGTTGACGAGCTCCATGACGGCCGAGATCGCGGTGTTGAACTGGCCGCGATCGAAGTCCTCGGTGCACTTGGCGATGGTGCGGTGACGCTCGCGATAGAGCTTCATCGCAACCTCGTCGAGCGCGGACTTGTCGAAGGCCACGTTGGCGTCGCCGGACTGGACGAGCTGCCACACGATACGCCAGGCGCGCTTGATGAAGCGGTTGGCGCCCTCGACGGCCTTGGGGTCCCAGTCGAAGTCCTTCTCGGGCGGGGCGATAAACAGGATCGCCAAACGCATGGTGTCGGCGCCGTAGGGCTCGATGACCGAGCTCGGGGGCACGACATTGCCCTTTGACTTGGACATGGTGTCGCCGTTCTCGTCCTTGACCATGCCCTGGCACAGCAGGTTGGTGAAGGGCTCGTCCACGCTCAGCAGACCCAGGTCGCGCAGCGCCTTGGTAAAGAAGCGGCTGTAGAGCAGATGCAGAATGGCGTGCTCGATGCCGCCGATGTAGTTATCGACGGGCATCCAACGGTCGGCGGCCTCGCGGGAGAAAGGCAGCTCGGTGTTGTGCGGGTCGGTATAGCGCAGGTAATACCAGCTGGAGCAGGTGAAGGTGTCCATAGTATCGGTCTCGCGCTTGGCCGGGCGGCCGCAGACCGGGCAGGTGGTCTCGTAGAACTCCTTGCACTCGGCGAGGGTCTCGCCGGCACCCAGGTCCAGGTTCTCGGGCAGCGTCACCGGCAGCTGATCCTCGGGCACGGGCACGATGCCGCAGTGCTCGCAGTGGATAGCCGGGATGGGGTTGCCCCAATAGCGCTGGCGGCTGATGAGCCAGTCGCGCAGACGGAACTCGACCTTGCGACGACCGCAGCCCATGGCCTCGAGGTCGGCCACGATTGCAGCCTCGCCCTCGGAGTGCTTGCCACCGCGCATTCCGGTGTACTTGCCGGACTGGACGAGCGTGCCCTCGGCAGCGTGGGCGCAATCCCAGTCGACGGTCTCGGCATGGAAGGTATCGATGGTCTCGCCGTTGGCCTCGACGGCAGCACGGTCGTCATCGTCCAGGATGATCGGCACGATCGGCAGGTCGTACTTGCGG
>URTP01000163.1 GCA_900550835.1 uncultured Collinsella sp.
CCCTGGGAGTCCAACTCCGGTGCGGGCGGCCCCTTCGGCCATCAGGGTGCAGCCCCGAGCATCCCGCAGACCGAGGACGAGGCCAAAGCCCTCATCCGCAGCGTCTTCGGCCAGTCCACCATCTTCAAGCCGGTGGAGTAGCTGCGCAGGCGGGTATACTGCTCAAGAAGAGAACCCCTTGCCCGGGCGCATCTGTATTTCGGACATGTGCAACGTGGTGCCGCGTATATCGCATTCGAGCAGACAGGCGCGTGACGGTCGGCCTAGGATGCTGAGGTCGATACGATACGTCGCATGGCTGTCCGTGTACTCGACTTGCTCGGCGTTGACGGTTGCTCCGATTGTAAATAAAGAGCCCAGTTCGGCATCGACAATCTTGGAGTCCTTTATCTTGACCTTGAACTCTTGGTAGAGGGACGGGCTGTTGTAGTAAATGGTTCGGGTTCCGTCGGTGCATTCATCGGTCGTCTCCCATTTGACGACGGGCTGGTCCGAGCTGGCTATCAGCAGTTCTGCTCCAAAAGCTATGGCATGGGTGATGATAACCAGTAATACCCAGACGACAAAGAGATAGAGAACCACATATGCAACGGGGTGTTTTGAGCGGATGTTTTGGAGTACGGCTGGGACATTCACGAGGGCACCTCCAAATCGTCATCTATGACAATCAAATTATACCCAGCCGCCATGCGTGCCGCCTCGAGCAGCGGCTCGGCATTTTGCCATGTAGCCTTGTAGCCCTACGCATAAACTGCCTGGTTCCAGCTCTGCTAGATGTAGCTTGAGATAATTATGCAACCTTGCATAATTCGACCTTGCATAATCTTGGGCGTGCGTCACGCTCAAGGACATGTATATCGACTGAGGTAGCGTGTCCGCCCCGCTTGCTTGCCCCGCGCCGTGGTACGATTTTTGAGTTTGAAAGTCCCGTCGCGCTCCGGCTGCCCTTGCAGCTTGTCGCGCGGCCGCACGTAAAGGAGCCATCATGGCCGGTATGAACATGCAGCAAATGATGAAGCAGGCTCGCAAGATGCAGGAGCAGCTTGCCGCCGCGCAGGAAAACCTTAAGTCCCAGACCGTCGACGCCTCTGCCGGCGGCGGCATGGTCAAGGTGACCGTTAACGGCGAGATGGAGCTCGTCAACCTCACCATCGACCCCGATGCCCTCGATCCCGAGGACGTCGATATGCTGCAGGACATGATCATGGCTGCCGTCAACGAGGCCGTCCGCGGTGTCAACGAGCTCGCCAACAAGCAGATGGGCGCCATCACCGGCGGCCTCAACATCCCGGGCATGCCGTTCTAAGACACGCATATATATGAGTGCCAACCATAGTCTGCAAAAATTGCTCGATGAGCTGGGCCGTCTGCCGGGCATTGGTCCCAAGTCGGCCCAGCGCATCGCCTATTACCTGCTCGAGGCCGATGCCGAGGAGGCGCGCCGCCTGGCCGAGGCTATCCTGGAGGTTAAGCAGGAGGTTCACTTTTGCAGCCGCTGCTTTAACTACGCCACGGCCGACGAGTGCTCCATCTGCCAGGATTCGATGCGCGATACCACTCGCATTTGCGTGGTGGGCGAGCCGCGCGATGTCCAGGCGATTGAGCGCACGGGCAGCTACCACGGTCTCTACCACGTATTGGGCGGCGTGATCAGTCCCATGGACAAGATTGGTCCCGAGCAGTTGCACATTCGTGAGCTGCTGGCACGCTTGGGCCACGAGGACATCCACGAGGTCATCATCGCCACCAACCCCAATATCGAGGGCGAGACCACGGCGAGCTACCTGGCCCGCACTATCAAGCCGCTGGGCGTTGAGGTGTCGCGTCTGGCGAGCGGCCTTCCCGTGGGCGGCGACCTGGAGTATGCCGACGAGCTTACGCTTGGGCGCGCCATCGAGGCCCGTCGCACGATTTAGGTGGCGAGCCTGCTCCTGCCGTATGTCTTCATCGCGACGCACGGGGTAGCCATAATTTCCCCGTGCGACTGTAAGTTTGTTGTGCAACAAAGATGCTTTGTATCCGCTTATCGCATGGATGCTTCCACTCGCATCCTTAATTTGCCCATTCGTTGCGGAACCTTTTGGGTTCGCTGATACACTCAAATATGGATTCGAATGAATGCGCCGCTCCCGAGCGGCGTGTTTTTGTTGGAGGAGAACGCATGCGGCCCGGTGGCACTCAGACAAAGCGCGGCGCCGCGGTGCGCATGCGACGCCGACTGGGCTTGGCGCCGCGGGCGTACGCACTGCTGTCTTGCTCGCTGGTGCTGGTCATAGCTGGCGTTTCTGCCTATGGCATGACCGTGCCGTCCATGATGCAGGCACATGCCGCACGCGAACCGCGCGTGGGGCATGAGGTCAAAAGTGACCTGGGGACCACGACTGGATATGCTTGGGCAAGTGTGGTCGCGCATATTGTGTTTGGCACCGGCGACGCGGACGGCGCCGAGGCCCCGGACAACGAAGTCACGCTTGCCAATGGCAAAACCATCGTGCTCACCAACACCAAGATCATCGATCGGTTGTCCAACAATAGCGTGGCGGCAACGGTGAATAAGGTCGAGCAGCAGAAGGAGCAGGACGCCCAGCAGTCCGGAAAGCCCGGTAGCTCGGATACTTCTGGCTCCGGCTCGGATTCGTCGAGTTCGGGCGGTGGCTCTGGGTCGGGTTCCTCTGCCGGAGGGTCTGGAAACGGCGGCTCGACGGGCGGCAACACTGACAACGATGCAAACTCCGGTGGCCTTTCCGCTGCTGAGGAAGAGAGCATTCACAGCTGGCTTGTGACCAAGTACAACATGCTCGACGGCTATGTTTCTCGTGCCAATGACGTGGTCTCGACCTATAACTCTACGGGAGATCCCAGGCCGTGCGACAGCCTGGTCGGGGAGATGTTTGTCATTCGAGCCGAGTTCGGTCGTCAGACATTCTCGCCCCGGTCAAAGTGGTATCAGCAGTATGCCAATCTGTGGGGCTGTTACACCAACCTATGTCAATGGGTCGGCCATTACGGCGATGATGACGTCGCGCTCGGTAACTTCAACAATAACGTGGCGGCGCTTGCCCTATGATGACCGATCTTGCATCCACCACACCACAATCGCTCGGTCGCGATCCCATGGTCGGCCTGCGCCTGGCGCGTGTCGACGGGTTTGAGCCGGCCATTGCGCTCGGTCAGGACGAACTGCCTGCCTATCTGCGTCGTTTTACGATACTGTTTGCCGACGATGCCACCATGCGCCGTGGCGGTATCGGCCGCGTGACGCGTGCCGTCAACGCCCAAGGCGAGGCCGTAGCACTCAAACAGCTCATCTTGCCGACGCGCGATGAGTTTGACGACGATGCCGCCCATGAGGCGCTGGTCGCCAAGTTCAAAGCGGCATTTCGCGAGGAATATGAATGCCATCGCGCCCTTTCGGGCCTTAAGGGCTTTCCCCGCCTCTATGGCTGGGGCGAGGTTGACGGTGTGCCTGCAATTGTCATGGAATGGGTCGAGGGCGAGACGCTTGCCCGCTTGCGTTCGCGACTTGCCGTGGACGATGCCGGCCGCCTATCGCCGCTTGTGGCGGCGCGTCTGGGTCGCGACCTGTTCGATCTGCTCTGCCGTATGAGCCTGGTGGGCGAGGGCTTTGTCCATCGCGATATCTCGCCCGCTAATATTATGGTGCGTACGGCGCGTCTACCGCTTGACCGGCAGCTTGCCGAGGGCACCTTTGACCTGTGCCTGATCGACTTTGGCTCGTCGCTGGCGCTTGAGCCTGCGTCGGCCGGGGCCGGTACCGGCGG
>URTP01000164.1 GCA_900550835.1 uncultured Collinsella sp.
GACTGGTTCAATGGCGGGCGCGCCCCAGAGCGTCTCCATGGCGCGGCCGTAAGCCGCCTCGACAGCGGCGGAGCTAGAAAGGCCGCCACCCGAGGGGACGGAGCAGGTAAAGGCAAAGTCGAAGCCCTGGGGCTCAACGCCGAGACCTGCGACCTCGTGGGCCATACCGCGCACGAGGCTTGCGGACGTGCCCTTCTCGGACTCTTGAATATCCAGCGTGTCGAGCGTGATCTCAAACGTAGGATAACCCTCGTCGGCGACGCGAACCTTGTTGGATTCGGTCGCCACGGCAATGCCGTCGACAGCGACATCGAGCGAGCCGGCGATAACGTGGCCACCCTCGTGGTCGGTGTGGTTGCCGCTGATCTCGGAGCGGCCGGGCGCGTGCACATAGAGCACCTGGCGGTCGCCGATGGGGCCAAACTCCTCCTCAAACAGCTTGGTGAGCGTGGCGAGTGTCTTTTCGTCGGGGGTGGTCATGGGAGTCCTTTCCTTGGCGCGCACGGGTGAGTTTTGCGTCGTTATGAGTACGTTAACAACTTGAAGCGGCATGAACCAAGTGTCCACGATACCGCACGTTACGGGCTATGTTAACGTACTCATAACACAACACTTATCACTTTTTGAGAATCTGGTAATCGGTAGAAATTCAGCCGTGAACGGTACTGCCGTATGGACTTATAAAGCAGAAGAGATGCAGATAGAAAAAGTAGAGTACGTTAACATGCGTCCGACGATAGCGGGCCTCGGCGCGGGATGTATTTCTGCCCGGGCCGGCATTCACGCTATTCAGATCTCTCAAGGGTGAAGGTGGTCCTGTGGCAAGGCGCCCGTCCAACGATACCAATTCGCGTCCGGTCTCCATGGCCGACGTCGCCCGCGCTGCTGGCGTTTCGCAGCAGACGGTTTCGCGCGTCGCCAACGGCTTGCCCAACGTTAACGAACAGACGCGCCAGCGCGTGCAGGCCGCTATGCAAGAGCTTGGCTTTCGTCCGAGTTATGCCGGTCGCTCGCTGCGCGACGGCCGTTACCATTCGGTCGGGCTGTGCGTCAACGATGTCACCAAGTTTGGGAACCTCTCAATGATCGACGGCATCGCCAGCGCAGCTCGCGAGCATAATTGCGCCATCACGCTGGTCGAGATGTCCAAGACCGAGGAGTTTTCGCTTGCCGAGGCCACGCGTTGTATGGCCGCGCTGCCCGTGGACGGTATCATCATCGGCATGAGTCGCATGGCGCCCGATTTTGAGACGTTCGATCCGTTGCCGGGCATTGGAACGGTCATCGTTACCATGTACGCGCATCCGCGCGTGACCACGGTCGATTCCGACCATTACGGCTGCTCGCTATTGCTTATGGATCACCTGTTTGAGCTGGGGCACGAGCAGATTCGCTATATTGGCGGCCCGTCGTTCTCGGTCGACGAGCAATTTCGTCGCGCCGGTTGGCAAGATACACTCGAGCGTAAACACATCGAGACGGTAGAGCCACTCGAGGGCGACTGGTCTGCCAACAGCGGCTACGAGGCCGCTCGGTACTTGGCTGAGCACGACCGCACCATGACGGCGATTTACGCGGCAAACGACCAGATGGCAAACGGCGCCATTGCCGCGCTGCGCGATAGCGGCTTGCGCGTGCCCGAGGACGTGAGCGTGGTGGGCGTCGATGACTCGCTCGACGACTTTGTCGCACATAACGAGCTCACGACCGTTCGATTCGATCTGCATCAGCGCGGGCGCGAGGTGTTCGAGCGCGCAGTTCCCAAGGCGGGGGCATCGGACAAAACCGTCGCCATTCGTATTCCCGGACAACTCATCATTCGACATAGCACGGCGATACCGCGCGCATAGTTTGTGCTGATAAACGGCGATTTATCGCATTTCAATAACAATCGGTAAGGATGCCGGCAGATAGCTGTTGGGATGTAGCCGAGTGCTATGATAGACGGGCTCTTTTGTCTATCTAGGAGGCTTTGCCTGATGGAGATCACCAAGGATATCCGCTACATTGGCGTCGACGATCACGACATTGACCTGTTCGAGGGCCAGTACGATGTGTCCGAGAACGGTATGGCATACAACAGCTACGTTATCTTGGGCGAGAAGATCGCTGTCGCCGATTCGGTCGATGGCGGATTTGTCGACGAGTGGCTCGGCAACCTCGAGACCGTACTCGACGGCCGCACGCCCGACTACCTGGTCATCCATCACATGGAGCCCGATCACTCCGCCGGCATCGCCGCCTTTATGGAGCGCTATCCCCAGGCGCAGATTGTGGCAAGCATGGGCGCCTTCCGCATGATGGTCAACTACTTTGGCACCGACTTCCCCGAGCGCAAGATGGTTGTCAAAGAGGGTGACGTGCTTGATCTGGGCGGCCACAGCCTGACCTTTGTCGGCGCCCCCAACGTTCACTGGCCCGAGGTACTCTTCTCCTACGAGGCTACCGACAAGGTGCTCTTTAGTGCCGACGGCTTTGGCAAGTTTGGCGCCAACGACATCGAGGATCCGGAAGGGTGGGCCTGCGAGGCGCGCCGTTACTACTTTGGCATCGTGGGCAAGTTCGGCAAGTTTGTGCAGGCCGTGCTCAAGAAGGCCGCCGACCTGGACATCCAGATCATCTGCCCGCTTCACGGCCCCGTGCTGACCGAGAACCTGGGCTACTACCTCGACACCTACAACACCTGGTCGAGCTATCAGCCCGAGGACGAGGGCATCACCATTGCCTACGCGAGCGTCTACGGCCATCTGAAGGCTGCCGTTGAGGAGCTTGCATCTGCGCTCGAGGCCCGCGGCCAGAAGGTTTCCGTCTTTGACTTGGCTCGCGACGACATGGCCGAGGCCGTTGAGGACGCGTTCCGCTATGACCGTCTGGTACTCGCTTCCATTACCTATCAGGGCGAGATCTTCCCATTCATGAGCACCTTTATCCATACGCTTGCCGAGCATGCCTACCAGAACCGTACGGTGGCGCTCGTCGAGGGCGGCTCCTGGGCGCCCGCAGCTGCCAAGATTATGACCAAGGAGCTCGAGGGTATGAAGGACATCACCCTGACGCAGAACAAGGTGACCGTCCTGGGTTCGCTCAACGACGCCTCGCGCGCTCAGATCGAGGCCCTCGCTGACGAGCTCTCCAAGTAGCGATACGTTCACGTTTAACGCTCAAACCACCACAAAGGGGACGGTGAACCTTTGTGGTGGTTTTTGTTTAAGCGCCGGCGATGAGGAGATTTGGGCGGGCGTTGTCGACGATCTCGGCGATTGAGGTGGCGACGGCGTGATCGGGGTCACGGTCCATCACGATGGCGTTGACGTCGGTCAGCTCGGCAAAGCGGTACATGCCCCGTCCGTTGACCTTACTGGCGTCCATGAGGGCGATACTTTGGCGGGCGGCCCCGGCCATAGCCGCTTTGGTCTCGGCCATCTGCGGAAAGTCGGTCGTAAAGCCGCAGCCGGGAACGAAAGCGCCAGGGCACATGACGGCAAGATCGGCGTGGACCATTTGGAGCGCCTGCATGGTAAGTGGGCCGTACAGATAGCGATGGCCTTTGCGCAGTGCCCCGCCCAGCATGACGACATCGACTGAGGGCATGCTCTCGTCGATGTAATCGGCAATGGTAATGTCGGCCGTGATGACGGTGATGCCATCGCGCTGGTCGAGGAGCCGAACGAACTCGAGTGCCGTGGTG
>URTP01000165.1 GCA_900550835.1 uncultured Collinsella sp.
GGGCGGAGAAGGACGTGGTCGATAGGGATACGTGTCCCCTTCGCTGTTTCGCGCTTTGCGCGAAAGGCGCGCTACTTTGGGATGGATGGGGAACGTGGTTGTTGCGGTGGCTTTTCCCTTTTGCTGTTTCGCGGCTTTGCCGCGAAAAGCGCAGCACTTTGGGATGGGCGGGTACGTTATTGTCGCGCTGCTCTGTCCCGGCCGCATTTCTAGAGCGTTTCCCCCGCCATAAATTACCCTTGGCATACTTGCGCGAAAGCCTACTAGTGCTACACTTGCAATTGCTGTTTCAGGGCGGGGTGAAATTCCCCACTGGCGGTAAATCGGGCGGTGCTAAAGGGGTGCCGTGGCGCAGTCGAGGTGCCTGCGGCCGAGCCGATGAGTCCGCGACCCGTGTGTGCGTTGGTTCGCATGCCGGCTGAACTGGTGAGATCCCAGTACCAACGGTTAGAGTCCGGATGAAAGAGGCAGGTGATCTTAATGTCTGAACAGTCGCAGCATATCCATTTTGAGAACACGAATAGGTGGAGCACCAAACAGCTCGTTACCATGGCGCTGATGTGCGCCTTGGGCGCCCTGTTTATGTATGTGCAGCTGCCCATTCTTCCCTCGGCGCCGTTTTTGACGTATGACCCGTCGCTGGTGCCGGCGATGGTGTGCGGGTTTGCGTATGGTCCTGGTGCCGGCACTGCTGTTGCCGCCATGGCGATCGTTATCCATGCGCTCACCACGGGTGACTGGGTCGGCGCGCTTATGAACCTGGTTGCCACGCTGGGCTACATTCTGCCCGCGGCTATCGTCTACCAGAAGATGCATACCTATAAGGGTGCCGTGATTGGCCTGGTGCTCGGCGTCATTGCCGCTACGGCGTTGTCTATGGTCGCAAACCTTACCATTGGCGTATGGTTCTGGTATGGCTCGGTCGATGTGATCGCCCCGCTTATGATTCCTGCCGTGCTGCCGTTCAACCTTATCAAGACCGTCCTTAACTCGGTATTGACACTTGCGGTGTACAAGGCGGTCTCCAACCTCATCACGCCTAAAAAGGACCAGGTCAAAGGCCGCGCATGATTGAGTGTCGGGGCGTTTCCTTTAGCTATGACGGTGCCGTACCGGCACTCGACGGCGTCGATCTGAACATCGAGGACGGGGAGTTTTTCTGCATCCTCGGTGGCAATGGGTCGGGTAAGTCGACGTTTGCCAAGCATCTGAATGCACTGTTGCAGCCCGATGCGGGCACGGTACGCATCAACGGCATGGATGCGTCCGACCCCGAGCTGGTCTACGACATTCGTTCGACCGCGGGCATGGTATTCCAAAATCCCGATGACCAGCTGGTGGCAACGCTTGTCGAAGATGACGTTGCGTTTGGTCCCGAAAACCTTGGCGTGCCATCGGCACAAATTGCGCAGCGTGTACGCGAGGCGCTGAAGGGCGTGGGCCTGGTGGGCTTTGAGTGCCACGAGACCCACGCGCTTTCGGGCGGTCAAAAGCAGCGCGCGGCGCTTGCCGGTGTGCTCGCCATGGAACCGCGCGTGCTCATTTTGGACGAGGCGTCCTCGATGCTCGATCCGCGTGGACGCAAGGGCCTCATGAAGGCTTGCCACGCGTTGCACGATCGCGGCATGACCATCGTGATGATTACGCACTTTATGGAAGAGGCCGCCGAGGCCGATCGTGTCGCGGTATTTCGGGCGGGGCGCGTTGCCATGCTCGGTACGCCCGAGGAGATTCTGACGCGGGCAGATGGGCTCGTGGAGCTCAACCTGGATATGCCGGCGTCGTGCTGCTTGGGCATGGCACTTCGTGCGAAGGGCGTGCCCGTTCATGCGCAGGTGCGCGAGGCGGATATGGTCGCCGAGATTGCGCAGGTATATGCCGACCGGAGTGGGGAAGACACCGCAGGGCGGCCTTCTGCATCCGATTCTCGTGTGCTCGACAACGTCTCCTCTGCAACCGACGGGACAGCCGTGTCGGAGCCCGTCATCGAGATTTCGCACCTCTCGCATAGTTACTCGCTGAGTGCCCGCGAGCGCCGTCGATGGCGCAAGCGCTCGGCCACTGCGGGCAAATCGAATAAACAGGCTCTCTGGGGAAACGACCCCAGCAGCCCGTGGGCGCTGTGCGATGTATCGCTGACGGTGCATCGCGGCGAGTTCCTGGGCTTGGCAGGTCATACCGGTTCGGGTAAGTCGACGCTGGTCCAGCATCTCAACGGTTTGATTCGCCCCCAGGAGGGATTCGTTCGCGCGCTGGGGCTCGATCTGTCAAACAAGAAAGATGCCGCCGCGGTTAAGGCCAAGGTCGGCGTGGTGTTTCAATATCCCGAGCGTCAGCTGTTTGCCGAAACCGTGACGCAGGACGTGGCGTTTGGCCCGCACAACCTTGGCTTGCCGCAAGATGAAGTCGACCGTCGCGTCGAGTCGTCGCTCTCGCGCGTGGGCCTCGACCTTTCCACGGTCGGCGACAAGAGTCCCTTTGAGCTTTCGGGCGGTCAGCAACGGCGCGTGGCATTCGCCGGTGTGCTCGCCATGGAGCCCGAAGTCCTGGTGCTCGATGAACCCATGGCGGGGCTCGATCCGGCTGCGCGCAGGGATTTCCTTGAGCTTATCGATCGACTTCACCGCGATGGCCTGACCGTTGTCATGGTTTCGCATAGTATGGATGACCTGGCCAACTGCTGCGACCGCATCGTCGTGATGAACGAAGGCGCGGTGTTTGCCGAGGGAACCCCCGCGCAGGTGTTTGCACATGCCGATGAGCTCAAGTCGATCGGCTTGGGCGTTCCCGCCGCCCAGCGCATGGCGTTGGCGCTCGCGGAAGCGGGCGTGCCGCTGCGTTGCGGCGGGCTCTATACGGTTGAGTCGCTGGCCGACGAGCTGGCAGATTTGCTGATCGGTCGCTCAGACGGTCCTTCTAACGTCGCGGACATTGCTAAATCCAAGACGGTCGCGCGAGAGGAGGGCTGCTAATGGAGGCGTTTTCGTTTGGCAGCTACTATCCCGGCGATAGTGCAATCCACCGCCTGGACCCGCGAACCAAGTTGCTCTTGGGCTTTGTGTTTCTGATCACGACGCTCACGGTCAGTGGCTTCCGCGGACTGGCCCCTGTCGCAATTTTCGTCGTGCTGATCTATGCCGTGTCCCGGGTGCCGGCGCGTCGCGTTCTGTCGTCGATGGCGCCGCTGCTGGCAATCGTCGTCGTGGTCGCGGTGCTCAACTTGTTTACCGATCAGAGTGGGCGCATCCTGTGGCAGCTCGGCTTTCTGCAGATAAGCGAGGGCTCACTGCGTTCTGCCGCCTTTATGGCGTGTCGCCTGACGTTGATGATGGCCGGTATGAGCGCTATTACGCTCACCACACCGACGCTCGACCTCACCGCGGGTTTTGAGCGCCTGCTCGCACCGTTTGCGCGTGTGGGACTTCCTGCGCACGAGCTCGGCATGATCATGGGCATCGCGCTGCGCTTTATGCCGCAGTTTGCCACCGAGATGAAGCAGACGGCCGATGCGCAGGCAAGCCGCGGTGCACGCGTGACGGGCGGTCCGCTCGGCGGCGTGCGTATGCTCGGCAGTGTGGCTATTCCACTGTTCACGGGCGTGTTCCGTCATGCCGAGACGTTGTCTGCCGCCATGGATGCCCGTTGCTATCATGGCGAGCAGGGCCGCACACGTCTGCATA
>URTP01000166.1 GCA_900550835.1 uncultured Collinsella sp.
ACGGCGGTGCTGGAAGTTCATAAACCCACTCATAATAACCAAAACAGCGCGACGCGGCACCTACGACAGGAAAATCCTCGTCCTGCCGCACGCGTCGATAACGACCGGCAAACGCGTGCCGTCACGTTCGACCAAAAAGCGCGCCTGCTGACGGCGCGAGCAGTCACGGCAACGGACCTGCCCCGTTGCATCCGTGGCGCAGGCGCCCTCGGCAGTCAGCAAGCAGTGCTCGCACACCATGAGCTCAGGACGGTCGGCATCGACAGGCCCCAAGACACCGGGGCAAGCGGCAAGTTCGGCAACACGCTCCGCATCATTGCCGAGCAACTCGGCCGACAAGCACACCCGCCCCGCACCGAGTCCGCGCAGCCAGGTAAGCGTGGCCCGATTGGCACAGAACACCGGCGCCGCCACGTCAAACGTTGTGCCCAGCTCGCGGGCCATCGCCACTTGTCCCAGATTGCGGCAGACGACGCGCCCGGCACGCTGCATAAGCGCCCGAGTCCGCTCGGCGTCGCCCGCGCGGCACACTTCGTCGAGCACCACCGTTGTATCGGACAGATCTTGCTCATCGCGCGGACCCACATCCATCAGCTCCCAGGCAAAGACCATACGAGCAAAATCCTCGCGCTTTGCCGGCCCCGCCGACCCCGCCAACTCCGTCGACGCACCGCCATCCACCGCAGCGCCCTCAAAGGGCAGCACCTCAACGGCACGCGCAACGGGCGCAATCGCATCCGCCCCGGCCCGCATGCGCTCCAACACCGCCGCCGTCTGATCCAACACGCCGGCGCTGCGAATCAGATAGACCTCGCAGCCCGCGTCCACCTTACGTTTGCAATGCACGACGATGCGCTCCCCCGCAGCGGCATCCACGGGGCAAGGCACCTGTGGCCAGCGCTTGGGCACATCGGGACGCGCGTCGGCACCCGGGTAAAATCGGATTTCGAGCGTATCGCCCGCCGCCACGGCGGCATCAAGCTCAACCGTCACCTCTTCGTGACCCACCGCCACCAAGTGGCCCACGCGCACGCCCTGGTTGATCGCGCGCTCAAAGCTCATGAGCTCGGCACCCGAACGACCCCGCAGGTAAGCATCGGTAAACCCACGGTTAAACGACCTTCCCAGCTCGCGTTCAAGCTCTTCCACGGCACCGGGGTCCCACGCGCCGTCGCACAGCATATCGAGTGCCCGGCGCCACACCCGCACCACGTTGAATACGTAATCGGGGTTCTTCATGCGCCCCTCGATCTTGAGCGACGTCACGCCGGCATCTACAAGCTCAGGCAGATGTGCAATACCCAGATAGTCGCGCGGGCACAGCAGGCGATCTCCCTCGACGGCGACAACGCTCTGTCCCGCCTCGTCCACCAGGTCGTACGCCAGACGGCCCGGCTGCGTGCAGTCGCCGCGCATCGCCGAGCGCCCACGCCGCAGGGCCGAGAACTCGCACGCCCCCGAATAGCCGATGCAAATCGCACCGTGGCAGAATACCTCGATGGGCACGCCCGTGGCACATAGCGCCGCAATCTCGTCGACCGTCAGCTCGCGTGCCGTCGTCACGCGCTCGACCCCCAGCTCATCGGCGGCAAGCCGCACGGCACCCTCGCTATGAGCGCCCGCCTGCGTGGACAGGTGAATCTCGACCCCGGGAATCGCCGCGCGCAGCGCGCAGGCCAACCCGGCATCGGCGACAATCAGAGCATCGGCGCCCAGCTCCAGTGCATGAGCTCCCAACGCCACCGCGTCGGACAACTCATCGTCAAACACGAACACGTTGAGCGTTACGTACACATGCACGCCATGGGCATGCGCCACGGCGCAGCCGCGCGCAAACTCGTTATCCGTAAAGCCATGGGCGCTCACACGGGCGTTAAAGCCGCCCAACCCCGCATAGATGGCATCGGCACCCGCGGCGATAGCCGCAAGCATCTGGTCGAGTCCGCCCGCCGGCGCCAGCAGCTCGGGCAGCGCCGCACTGACAACATCCAATCCAGTCTCGTATTGTCCGCTCGGCCCCATCGTCCGAATCGCCATCGACAAACTCCTTACCAAGGTATGCATTCACTCTGAAAAATGCCGTCTTCCAGCATACACGAGGCCTCGCGCGCCCCGTTTGGTTTATCGTGTAATAACTTATGTCCATCCTGCCCCGACGGCACATCCACCGTCTGGCACGACATACCTGGAGGTCAATATATGGGTCCTCGCCAACGACAGGGACACAGCCGTTCAAAGACGCACGCCCTGCCCATAATCCTGCTCTCGTTTTTGGGCTTTCTGCTGATTGCGGGCGTGGCGTTTGGCATCGGCATGGTCGGTAACGTCAACCGCTGGCTGTCCGATCTGCCCGACTACACCGACGCCAACGCGTATCTGGTGAGCGAGCCCACCGAGATCGTCGACTGTAACGGCAACAAGATCGCGAGCTTCTACACGCAAAACCGCAAGTCCATCACCAAGGACGAGGTCTCCCCCTACGTGCTGCAGGGCACCGTTGACGTCGAGGACGAGCGCTTCTACGAGCACGGCGGTATCGACCTGTGGGGTATCGCGCGTGCTGCGGTGGCAACCCTCGGCGGCGGGCACGAAGGCGCCTCGACGATCACCCAGCAGCTTGTGCGCAACACCATCCTGCAGGAGGAGCAATTCGACTCGACCATTGAGCGTAAGGTGCGCGAGGCCTACATCGCCATCAAGATGGAGGACATGTACTCCAAAGACGAGATCCTCATGATGTACCTCAACACCATCTATTACGGCCACGGCGCCTACGGCATCGAGGCCGCAGCCGAGACCTATCTGTCCAAGAGCGCCGCCGACCTCACCCTGAGCGAGGCCGCGCTACTCATCGGCCTTCCCAACTCGCCTTCGCAGTACGACCCCACGGTCAATCCCGATCTGGCACTGTCTCGCCGCAACAAGGTTCTCGACAACATGCTGCGCCTGGGCCACATCACCCAGGAGGAGCACGATGCCGCACAGGCCGAGCCCATCACCCTCAATGTGACCGAAATCTCGGGCAGCGGCGTCGACGTATACTCGCAGCCCTACTTTGTCTCCTACGTCAAGCAGCTGCTGGAGCAGGAGTTCTCGACCGACGTGCTCTTTAAGGGCGGCCTGACCGTCAAGACCACCATCGACCCCACGATGCAGCAGGTGGCAGAGAATGCCGTCCGCGAGCAGCTCGACACGCTCTCGCTTGACGGCCTGGACATGGGCATGGTCGTCGTCGACCCCAAGACCGGCTACATCAAGTGCATGGTGGGCGGCTACGACTACAACGCCGACGAGAACCACGTAAACCATGCCACGGCCAAGCGTCCCGTCGGCTCCACCTTTAAGGCCTTTACGCTGGCAACTGCCATCCAAAACGGCATGAACCCCAACGTCACCCTCAACTGCAACTCGCCGCTCAAGGCCAAGGGCACCACGACCGAGGTCCAAAATTACGCCAACCAGAGCTACGGCAACATCACGCTTAAGCAGGCGACGGCATACTCCTCCAACACCGGCTACATCCAGGTGGCGGAAGCCGTCGGCAACAGCAAGATCATCTCGCTCGTCAAAAAGCTCGGCATCGACCCCGCCAAGGACAACATCGAGGACGTTCCCGTCATGACGCTCGGCACCGGCTCGATCTCGCCACTCGAGATGGCCGCCGCCTACTCGACGTTTG
>URTP01000167.1 GCA_900550835.1 uncultured Collinsella sp.
CCCAGGTGTCGCCACCCAGGTTGATGAGCGGCTTAGTTCCCGCGCCCGAAATCTCGGCGGTATGACGAGCCTGCGCCAAGCGAGCCCGTGCGTTACCCATAAGGTACGGATATGCTGCGTGCTCAGTGAGCGCTTGGCGCATGCGCTCGAGCACATGCGTGTTAATGTCGCCGGGGCAGTCGCCAAAGTAGGCCGGCACCCGGCCCTTGACCTGCGTGGCAAAGACAGTGTGGCGCTTCCAGTCCACTTCCTCGACAATCCAGCAGTGTCCGGCGATGGCGATGCGCTCACCGGGCGGGGGCGGATTAACGATCGTGCCCAGCTCGGCCGATTCGCTCCGGACGGTAAACTCCTCGTTTTCCTGGAACACGGCGTAGAACTTAAAGTTGTTGATGATGCGCTCGCCCGCGAGACCCACGATGAGCCCGCCACCTTCGGTGACCTGGATATGGTCGATCTTAATGAGGTGACGTAGCAGCACACGGTAATCGTCTGCCGAGACACGGTGGAAATAGCTGAGCGTGAGCACGCGCTGGGCAAGTTCGGCCGGCGTGAGCTCGCCGGTGCTGGCGAGGGTCGACATAGTCTGGTGATAGAGCAGGCTGTAGGGGAGACGATCGAGCTCGGGTGGCTCGACCCACTTTTCCTCGCGATAGAGTTGTACGAGCGCGATACCCTGCAGGAGCTTCCAGGGAATGGTTTCGGGCATCATCGTGCGCGGCTCGGGCTCTTCCTCGCGCATGACAAACCACATCTCGGGCGGAAGATCGCGACGGCCTGTGCGCCCCATGCGCTGCAAAAAGGAGCTGACGGTAAACGGCGCGTCAATCTGGAAGGCGCGCTCCAGGCGGCCGATATCGATACCGAGCTCCAGCGTAGAGGTGGTGACGGTTGTCTGCGTCTGCTCCTCGTCGCGCATGAGCTCCTCGGCCGTCTCGCGTAGCGATGCCGAAAGATTGCCGTGATGGATGAGAAAACGGTCGGGCTCGTGCCGGCTCTCGCAGTAGCTGCGCAGCATGGAGCACACGGCCTCTGCCTCCTCGCGCGAGTTGGCAAAGACCAGGCATTTGCGGCCGCGCGTATGCTCAAAGATATAGCCCATGCCGGGGTCGGCGTTGTCGGGCGCCGTGTCGGTGGGGTTGAGAAGCGCCTGCTCGGTCGCTCGTGGGATGTCGACTTCGCCCTCGGGGGCCGAGGAAGTGCGACGGTCTTTGGGAGCGGCCTTGCCCCGCGCCTGCTCACGACGTTGATGGTGTTCTTCCTGTGTAAGCTGTCCGCTGTGGCACATGTCTTGTCCGGATGCGGGCAGCGCCGCGGGCGCCGCCGTCTCAATACGCTCGCAAGCAAGCACCTCGGCTTCTTGTGGACCTGTGCTCTCAAATCCTCGCTGCTGAGCCTGGGGGCCCGAGTTGTAGAAGTGCTCCATGGAGATGCGCCACACGCGGCGCGGTTCCTCAAAGCGGGGGATAACGCAGTCGCGCCCCGTTCCCTGCGAGAGAAAGGCGCCCGTGCGCTCGGGGTCGCCGATGGTGGCCGCAAGGCCAATGCGGCGGGGCTGCACGCCTGCCATGCGCGAGAGGCGCTCGATAAGACAGAGCGTCTGCCCGCCGCGGTCGCCGCGCATGAGCGAATGGACTTCGTCGATAACCACATAGCGCAGGTCGCAAAACATGCGCGGGATCGCCATGTGCTTATGGATCAGGAGCGCCTCGAGCGACTCGGGCGTAATCTGTAGGATGCCGCTCGGTTTTTTGATGAGTTTGGCCTTGTGTGATTGCGAGACATCGCCATGCCAGTGCCAGACGGGGATATCGGCTTCTTCGCACAGGTCGTTGAGGCGGACGAATTGGTCGTTGATGAGCGCCTTGAGGGGGCCAATGTAGAGGGCGCCCACGCTTGCGGGCGGGTTCTCCCAAAACTCGGTCAGGATGGGAAAGAAGGCTGCCTCGGTTTTGCCGGAAGCCGTGGATGCCGTCAGGAGCACATTATCTTGCGTGTTAAAGATGGCATCAGCTGCTGCAACCTGGATGGAGCGTAGGCTCTCCCAATCGTGGGAGTAGATGAAGTCTTGGATAAACGGGGCGTAGCGGTCAAAGGCGTTCACGGGGCCTCCTTTCAAAAGCGAATCTCTCAACGCGGCGGGCAGTGGCTTGCTGCATTACTGCTTCAACGTTTGCCCAGATAGAGCCTGCCAAAATAAACCTGTCCCTTTTTGGCAGGTTAGATGGTGAATTCGGCGAAGTTACGGTCGCCGCCTGCGGTATCGGTGTCGCCTGTTGCGGCGCCAGCGCGTCGCCGCCGACGCTTTGCAGCAGCTCGGCCACGTTGGCGTCGGGGTTTTGGCATAGGATGTCGAGCAACTCGATAAAGTCACGAATGACTTCACGCGGCGTCAGATGCGTGTCGGCTCCCACACGACCGAACTCGATCTTGAGGAAGTCCACCAAGTCGTTCTCGGTAAGCGTGGGCGTCCAGCCAAAGTAGCCAGCGTGAATTTGCATGAGTTTTTCGATGAGCACCAGTAGCTCCTCGTAGGTGAGCGGCTGCAGGCGGATGATGGGCGCGAGCATGTCCTTAAGGTCCTCGCGCGCAAAGCGACCCTGAGCGAGTCGGCTGCGCAGAGCCTCGTAGGAGAACACGCCGCGGCGGCGGTCTTCGATGGAGGTTGGCGTGCCGCCCATGATCATGCCCAGGTACTGTGCCTTGCCCTGAAGTGTGTCGTTGTACATGGTCAGGATCTTCTCGTAGTTGTACTGGCGCGTGATGGCATTGGGAATCTTATACAGATTCACGAGCTCGTCGATGAGCACCAGCATGCCCTTGTAGCCACTGCAAACCAAAAAACGCGCGATGAGTTTGACGTAGTCGTACCAGTCGTCATCGCTGATGATGGTCGAGGAGCCCAGCTCGGCGCGTGCCTCGCTCTTGGTGCGGTATTCGCCGCGAATCCATTTGGTCACGCGGCTCATGGTCTTTTCGTCGCCCCCGGATGCGGCCATGCGATAGCGGCGGAGCATGCGGGTGAAGTCGAAGCCGTGGACCATCTCCTCGAGCGGGGCCAGTTGGGCATTGACGACCGACTCGTCGACGTCGGCACACGAGGCGACCCAGCGATCCAGAATAAGGTTGAGCGCACCGCCCTCGGGGCGCGTCTTGGTCGATATATTGCGGATGAGCTCGCGGTAGGTGGCAAGACCCTGTCCCTGACCGCCCTGCAGGCGGCGCTCGGGCGACAGGTCGGCATCAGCGACGACGAATCCCTCGCCCATGGCGTGCGTGCGGATAGTCTGGAGCAAAAAGCTCTTGCCGGCGCCGTAACGACCGACCAGAAAGCGGAAGCTCGCGCCACCGTCGGCGATGAGACTCAGATCGGTGAGCAGGGCGCGGATCTCGACCTCGCGCCCTACGGTGATGTAAGGAAGGCCGATGCGCGGGACCACGCCGCCCTTGAGCGAGTTGAGAATGACGGCAGCGACGCGCTTGGGCACGCGAGGTGCTGCGGATGCGGTATCACTCATGGTCTAGGTATCCTCTCACGTCTGCTTCGTAGTCCTCGATAATCTGCGGCCCTGCCGCGCTAAATTCAATTACGGTGTCGCCCACCAGGTCAAAGAGCGCCTCGTTGATGGTATCGACGAGCATGTCCTCGCTCTGCTCCGATTG